>DAOWDR010000416.1 GCA_030638935.1 Desulfobacteraceae bacterium
AGAATATGGGATTGGTATCCTAAAGGTCAAAGAGATCATCGGTATGATGCCCATCACTTCTGTACCAAGAACCCCTGAATTTGTAAAAGGGGTGATCAACCTTAGGGGAAAGGTCATTCCTGTGATGGATTTGAGGTTAAAATTTGGTATGGGAAAGATTCCCTATACCGAACGGACCTGCATCATCGTTGTTGAAATTGATTCAGAAAACGAGACAGTCCTCATCGGCATAGTTGTAGATGCGGTTTCGGAAGTTTTGAATATCCAGGAAGAAGAGATTGAAGACACCCCCTCCTTTGGCACAACACTGGATACGGCATATATCCTTGGTCTGGCAAAAACAGGCGGGGGGGTTAAAATTCTTCTGAACATTGACAAGGTATTATTGCCGGGTGAGCTTGAAGCCCTTGAAAAAAAATCCTAGTTTTTTAAATTTATTAATAAAGCGAAAATACATAAAATATCTATAGGAGAACAATTGATGAAAAACATGAGTTTAAGATTTAAATTAATGCTTTTTTTCCTTCTTGTCGTACTAGTCCCTTTTGCCATTGTCAGTGCTGTATCGCTTTTTAAATCAAGTAATGCTCTTTCCCATGCTGCCTATGGTCAGCTCAAGGGCATGCGGGCCGTAAAAAAAGCCCAGATTACTCAGTTTTTTGATGAAAGAAAAGGGGACATGGGTGTACTCATGGAAACAGTGAGCACCTTGAGAAGGGAATCCTTTGATAAACTTGATGCCATCCGGGATAATAAGATGCGTGCCGTTAAAATGCTTTTAGACCAGGCAGTGGTGGATATCAAAGCCCAGCAGGATCGGTCCATCTGTACAAAGGGTATGGCTCAATACCGATATAAGATGGAATCGGGCCAGGAAAGTGGTGAATATCATCGGTATGCCAACATCATCGACGGTTTTATTAAAAGTTCCGGATATTATGATTTTTTTGTCATTGATATGGATGGAGCCTGTGTTCACAGCCAGGCCAAAGAAGCTGATTATCACACAAATCTGTTGACGGGCAAATTTAGGGACAGCGGGCTTGGAAAGGCCACAAAAAGAGCCCTTACAGGAGAAATAGCATTTGAGGATTTTGCCCCCTATGCCCCTTCAAACGGAGAACCTGCCGCATTTATCGCAGCTCCGATTTTAAGCAAAGGAAAGCAGACAGGTGTTGTGGCCCTCCAATTTTCCCTTGAAAAAATACAGGCTGTTTTAAATGAGCGAACCGGGCTGGGCGAAACAGGAGAAGTCTATCTGGTGGGAAAAGACAAGCTGATGCGGTCGGATTCATTCCTTGATCCTGAGCACCACAGCGTGAAGGCTTCATTTGCCGATCCTGATAAGGGGAGGGCAGATACAGAAGCCGTTCGTCTGGCCCTAGAGGGAAAAACAGGTTCCGACGTCATCCTCGATTATAACGGCAGCCCGGTGTTAAGCTCATATTCCGCCATCGATATTCTTGGCACCAGGTGGGCTATCCTGGCTGAAATTGATGTGGCAGAGGCCTTTTGCCCCAAGGATGACGCAGGAGAGTATTTTTTTAAAAAATATACTCAATTGTACGGTTATTATGACCTTTTCCTCTTTAACGCCGACGGTTATGCCTTTTATACCGTGGCCCAGGAGGCTGATTACCAGACCAACTTTATCAATGGCAAATATGCAGATTCAGGTCTTGGTAAGCTTGTTCAAAAAGTGTCACAGACAAAATCATACGGCATAGCTGATTTTGCGCCCTATGCTCCCAGCAATGGCGAACCTGCTGCCTTTATCGCCCAGCCCGTTGTTCATGAAGGCAATGTTGAATTGATCGTAGGACTTCAGCTCTCCCTTGAAGCCATCAACAATATCATGCAGCAAAGAGAAGGCATGGGAGAAACCGGAGAAACCTATCTTGTGGGGTCTGATAAGCTTATGCGGTCGGACAGTTTCCTTGATCCAACAGGTCATTCCGTTAAAGCATCCTTTGCAAATCCGTCAACGGGAAAAGTTGATACAAAGGCTGTAACACTGGCACTTTCCGGCAAAGAAGATGCACAAATAATAATAGACTATAACGGAAACCCGGTTTTATCGGCATTCACCCCGTTAAAGGTGGGGGAGACCACCTGGGCCCTGATCGCTGAAATCGATGAGTCCGAAGCCTTTGCAGCCGTAAATACGATTAAATGGCTGATTCTGGTGATGGCAGTCATCCTGATTCTGGCCATCCTTGGTGTTGCATTTTTAATTGCCCGCTCCATTACCAAACCCATCAATGCCATCACCACGGGTATGAATGAAGGTGCAAATCAGGTGGCTTCAGCCTCAAGCCAGGTGTCTTCATCCAGCCAATCCATGGCTGAAGGGGCTTCCCAGCAGGCAGCTTCCATAGAAGAAACATCCTCTTCCATGGAGGAGATGTCCTCCATGACCAAAAAAAATGCCGAGAACGCAAGCCAGGCAGACAACTTAATGAAAGAGGCAAATCAGGTGATCAATACTGCCAATGAATCAATGGATCATCTTACCCGGTCCATGGCAGATATTTCAAAGGCAAGTGAAGAAACATCCAAAATCATCAAGACCATTGATGAAATTGCCTTTCAGACTAATCTGCTTGCCTTGAATGCCGCTGTAGAAGCAGCAAGGGCAGGTGAGGCAGGTGCCGGTTTTGCAGTGGTTGCCGAGGAAGTAAGAAATCTTGCCATGCGGTCTGCGGATGCGGCTAAAAATACGGCTAAGCTGATTGAAGGGACGGTGAAAAAAGTGGGTGCCGGTTCTGAAATTGTTACAACGACCAATGAAGCATTTGGCAAGGTTGCAGAAAGTTCGGCAAAAGTAGGAGATCTGGTTGCAGAAATTTCAGAGGCTTCCAAGGAGCAGTCCAGCGGAATTGAGCAGGTTAACATCGCAATTTCCGAGATGGACAAGGTGGTTCAGCAGAATGCTGCCAATGCCGAGGAATCTGCATCTGCATCCGAAGAGATGAATGCCCAGGCTGAACAACTCAGGGATTATGTGGGCGAGCTTGTAATGCTTGTAAGCGGTCAAAAAGACCAGGGCAATACTACACAAGGGAATTCGCCGGTTAAAACTATTTCCAGCTATTCTAAACCATCGGGTTCAGGGAAAAAAATGTTGGCGCCCAAAGCAAAAGAGATACGGCCTGACCAGGTGATTCCCTTTGATGATGACGAGGAATTTGAAAACTTTTAAACTGGATTTGCCGGCACAGGGTGTATCTTTTTATAATCAGGCATACCCTGTGCCCCAAAAAAAGTATATGATAGCGGTATCCATGGAATATTTTTAAAAAATTATAATTAGAGGCAATACCATGACCTATGAAATCATTGAACATTTAATAGAAAAACTTTCCTGTGATTTTGTTCTGGCAGACCCAAAAGAGCCGGAAAGTTTAACCGGTTTGTTGCCGATTTTGAAACAGATTCATGGAAATTGTATGAAATTGTCATTGAATGACAAAGCAGATGAGATTTTAAAGGCAAGAAAGATCATAGATATTATTTTAAAAAATAATTCCGGGGATGTTGATAAAAAAATGGCTGATTTGGGCGAATTAATATCTGAAATCGCATCCTCCATACTTGAGTTAAAACAATCGGAACAGATGGCTGAACCTTCAGAAAAAAAATCAATGGAATCGGATCAGGACATTTCCGATCTGGTTCAAATTGAGCAGATTCTTAAAAAATTTTCCAAATTGATTGCCGAATTCTGCCCTGGGGAAATCCCTGACCTGGGTTCCATGCTCAATATTTTAGATGAGCTTATTGGTGCCTCCAATGAAAAGGATTTTGCGATATTTCATGAAGTCTGTATTGCCTGTAAAGGGTATCTTGAAAATATGACTTTGGAAAATATTACTAATATAAAACCCATTGAAGAGGGCATGATACTGCTTAAATCCCTGGTGAGCCATTTAAAAAGAAAGGAAGCCTTTACCTTTGATTATTCTGATGTTTTGCAATTATTGCATTTCAGTTTTAGTGAAGAGCAAAAACCCAAACCAGGTTCCCCTGGAGGAGAAACACAGCAGATTGATCCCCAGTCAACCCTTAAAGAAATATCACCTGAGAAGATATCATTGGAAAAAAAATCACCCGAGAAAATATCCAATGACGATATGGAAATTCTCATGGATTTTGTATCTGAAGCCCAGGATAATCTTGATACAATAGAAGTAAACCTCATCGAGCTTGAGCAGGACCCAACCAACAAAGATATCATTAATGATATCTTTCGTCCCTTCCATACCATCAAAGGGGTCTCCGGATTTTTATCCCTGACAAAAATCAATAAACTTTCCCACACCACGGAAAATCTTTTAGACTCTGCCCGGAGCGGAGATTTTTTAATCAATGATATTGCAACGGATGCCATCCTTGAAGCCGTGGACACACTGAAAAAACTCATTGAAAGGGTCCGGCAGGGCACTGATATAGGATTTATCCAGCCCGATGATGATATTGATATTGAGTATTTACGCAATAAACTTGAAAAACTCCAGGCAACCCTGGCAAAGGGAGATAAAGAACCCCTGGGAGAAATTCTTGTACGAAAGGGTGTTGTCAACCAGGAGAGCCTTGATCAATGCCTGGAGACCCAGAAAGAAAATCCCGATAAAAAAATCGGCGAGATACTGGTTGAGGAAAAGATTATAGCTCCCAAACAGGTTGCATCAGCCCTCATGGACCAGAAAATTGCCAAAAAACAGGTTGCAACCCAGGTAAAGGTCAGCACGGAAAAACTGGATGACCTGGTTGATTATGCAGGCGAACTTGTCATTGCCCAGTCCATGCTCAGACAAAAGGCGTTAAATGATCCCTCATTGAGCCAGAGTGTGGCGCAGCTTGGCCTTATCGTTACCAATATGCAGAACATTGCCATGTCCATGAGGATGATCCCCATTAAATCCACCTTCATGAAAATGATACGGCTTGTCAGAGATCTGTCCCGGAAATCAGGAAAAGATATTGCTTTAAATATGACAGGCGAAGAGACTGAGATCGACAGAAATGTTGTAGATGCGCTCTATGAACCCATGGTCCATATGATCAGAAATTCAGTTGATCACGGTATTGAAGCCAAATCCCATCGCCTTGAAAAGGAAAAGCCTTCCCAGGGTCATATTGACCTTCGCGCCTATCATAAAGGCGGGCATATTATTATTGAAATCCAGGATGACGGCAAAGGACTTGACAGGGATAGAATCTTTGAAAAAGCAAAAAGCACAGGCCTTATTACCGGTGAGGAACAGATGACCGATGCCCAGATATAGAACCTTATCCTTGAACCGGGATTTTCCACTGCAAAAGAAATCACCGATGTGTCCGGCAGGGGGGTCGGCATGGATGTAGTTAAAACCGGGATTGAAAAATTCAGGGGAAACCTGTCCATTGATTCGGCAAAAGGTGTTGGCAGCAAATTTACCATCAGTTTTCCCCTAACCCTGGCCATAATTGATGGAATGCTGGTAAGGATTGATGATGAGAAATATGTGATTCCCACCATGGCTATTCAAAAGGCATTTAAGCCTGACAGGGACGATATATTTACAGTAAAGGGAAAAGGCGAAATGGTCAAGGACAGGGGGAATTTAATACCTGTTATCCGGCTGAACGAAATTAACAACAATAGCAGCCAAAATAAGCCTGTATGGGACAGCCTTGTTGTCGTGGTCGAGTCAAAGGATGAAAAAAGAGCTCTGTTAATTGATGAACTTTTGGGCAAGGATGAGTATGTCATAAAAAGTCTTGGTGCGAATATGGAAAATATCAAAGGCATTGCCGGCGGAGCTATCCTTTCCGACGGGCGGGTAGGTCTGATTTTAGACGTACATGGTATTTTTAGTATTGCCATGAAGGCATAACGGTATACCTGATTTATGAATCGTCTTGAAAAATATTTTAATCCGATAAAACAATTTTCAGCTTATTTTTTTCTTCTGTTAGTCAGCATCTCAATTATTATTGGCTTTCTAGGATTTCAGGAACATAAGATTCACATGGAAAAGATCCGGCTTGAAGAAACCAGGCAGATCAATTTTTTACAGAATATTGGGCTGGATGATTTAAGATCAGTTATCTTTGATTTAAGCTATTTATCCGGATTGCCAAAACTTCGTCAGATGGTGGAAAAAAATAATTTTCATGATCCTGATAAATTAACCCAAATTTTTATCGATTTTAGCAGATCAAAGGCCATCTATGATCAAATCCGGCTCCTGGACAATTTTGGAATGGAAATTATCCGGGTAAATTTTAACCTTGGAAAACCAAGGGCTGTTTCCAAAGGAAAGCTTCAGAATAAAGCCAATAGATATTATTTTTCCGACACAATGAAACTTAAACCCGGCCAAATTTTCATCTCCCCTTTTGATCTTAATATTGAACATGGAAAGGTTGAAACACCCTTAAAACCAATGCTTCGTTTCGGTATCCCCATCCTAGATTTAAATGGAGATAAACAAGGTGTTCTTTTGCTTAATTTTTTAGGAACAAATTTATTGCAGCATTTTGAAAAAGGAACAGGCAAAACCCTTGGCAATTATATGCTCCTGAATTCAAAGGGTTATTGGTTAAAGGGTTTGACCAGGGAAAGTGAATGGGGATTTATGTTTGAAGACGGTATGGGAAAAACATGGGCAAAAACCGATTCAAAAACATGGGATAGAATCCAAAACAAAAAATCAGGTCAATTCAAGACCGATAAAGGGTTATATGCTTTTGAAACCATATGGCCCGGTGAATATGGAATGACAGGCTATAAAATAATGGCGCCCGCCTCTTCAAAGGGGCATGTGGCAAACAATGAATTTTTCTGGAAAATAGTATCCTTTGTGCCATCTGATACCCTGTTTAAACAAAATTTTTCAAGTCAAATCCCCTGGATAATTTTATGGGTAACAGGTGTTGTTTTCAGTATTGGTTTTTTTTATTTTATAGGGGTCAATTCGATCCGGCGTAAAAAGGCTGAAAACTCATTAAGTGAAATAAATGAAAATTTGGAAATGGAAATTGAACGCACTAACCAGTTGGCATTTGAAGCGGAGATGGCAAGTCTGGCTAAAAGTGAGTTTCTGGCAAATATGAGCCATGAGATCCGTACCCCCATGAACGGCATTATCGGTATGACCAACCTGCTTTTAACCACACAATTGGATGATGAACAAAAAGACTTTACCCAGACCATTCAAAACAGCTCGGATGCTCTTTTATCCATAATTAATGATATTCTGGATTATTCTAAAATCGAGGCCAATAAAATTGAACTTGAAAACATTGATTTTGATTTAAGGGTCACCCTGGAAAAATTAAACGATCTTGTGGCAGTAAAGGCCCATGAAAAGCGTTTGGAATATATTTCAATCATTGAGCCTGATATTCCAATATTTTTAAAGGGAGACCCGGGGCGGTTAAGGCAGATATTGATTAACCTTGCAGGCAATGCCATAAAATTCACCCAAAAAGGAGAGGTTAGTATTGGTGTTGCATTGGATTGTGTAGAGGCAGAGCATGTTTTTCTTCGATTCAGTGTTAAGGACACAGGAATAGGAATTCCCAAGGAAAGCATACCCATGCTTTTTGAATCATTTTCCCAGGTGGATAGTTCAACCACAAGGAAATATGGGGGAACCGGGCTTGGATTGACCATTTCCAGGCAGCTTGCTCACCTGTTTGGCGGTAGCCTTAATGTCAACAGCACAGAAGGAAAAGGTTCTGAATTTTGGTTTACAGCCAAATTTGAAAAACAGCCTGAAGAGAAAACAAAAAAAATTGTCATACCCGAAGATATAAAAGGCAAATATATTCTTATTGTAGATGACAACAAGACTAACAGAACCCTTTTAAAACAGCAGCTTAATCAGTGGGGATGCATGACCAAGGATGCTGATAGTGGAAAGATGGCCATGGAGATTCTTGTAGAGTCAATTTTTTTGGACAAACCATTTGATATGGCCATTATTGATATGCAGATGCCTGAAATGGACGGGACAAAGCTTGGAAGGCAAATAAAGTTAAATCCCGATCTAAAGGATATTAAATTAATTATGATGACCTTGATGGGAACAAGGGGGGATGTAAAAAAATTAGAAAAAATAGGCTTTTCAGCCTATTTAAACAAACCTGTCAAACTATCCTCTCTATTTAATTGTCTGCTTAATGTTTCCGGCCTTAAAGACAATGATGACAAAGAAAATAAAAAAATAGTTACTCAATACACCCTTTTAGAAAATGAAAAAAATAAGTTCCGGATTCTGCTGGTGGAAGATAATAAGATTAACCAAAAAGTCGCCATGGTCAGTCTGAAACGCATGGGTTATCATGTTAACCCTGTGAGCAACGGTCTATTGGCATTAAAAGCTTTGGAAATATCCATGTATGATCTTGTGTTAATGGACTGCCAGATGCCGGAAATGGATGGTTATGAAGCAACGGCTCAGATCAGAAATTCAGAATCAAAGGTAAAGAACCATTCCATACCTGTTATTGCAATGACGGCCAATGCCACAAAAGAAGACAAGGCAAAATGTCTAAAAGCCGGTATGGATGATTATTTAGCCAAGCCGTTCAAGCCGCAATTGTTGGATGATATGCTTAAAAAATGGTTGCCCGAGCATGATTGAGTGGTCAACAAGAATTCAAAATAAAAAGCGCTAACAGTTTTTTTGAATTATAGGGGGAAAAAGTGAAACAAATTGTAGGTGTTGCTGATATGAAAGTGAGTAATAACCCGGAGGAGTCTATTATCACCTATTCTCTTGGTTCCTGCATCGGACTTGTCATTTATGATCCCCTTGTCAAGGTAGGAGGCATATTGCACTATATGCTGCCGGAATCTTCCATCGATAAAGGAAAGGCTGTTGCCAGACCCTATATGTTTGCTGATTCCGGTATTCCAAGGCTGTTTAAAACCGCTTACAAAATGGGTGCTGCAAAACAGCGGATAAAAATATATGCAGCAGGGGGAGCCGAGATTCTTGACCAGAAAGGGTTTTTTAATATTGGCAAAAGAAATTATATGGCCCTTAAAAAAATGTTTTTTAAAAATAATGTGCTCATCAACAAGCAGGATGTCGGCGGAAATGTAAACCGAACCGTCAGGCTTGAAATAGCAACAGGGGACATATATGTAAAAACTTCCGGATCAAAGGAGGTGAGAATATGACAACCCTTCAAAAACTCATGAAAGAAATCAAAAATTTAAAGCCCATTCCCGCCGTGGCCAATCAACTTTTAACAGTGGTGGATAATCCGGACAGTTCAATGGAAGATATTGCCAATGTGATCCAATATGATCCTGTCATAACAGCCGATGTTTTAAAAACCTGTAATTCCGCTTTTTTCGGACTTAAAAACCCGGCGGAATCCATAAAAGATGCGGTCAATATGCTGGGTACAGATCAGGTGATTGAACTTGTTCTTTTGAAATCTGGGGCCAAAGCACTTTCCGGCAGCCAGAAAGGGTATGGACTTGAAGGGGGCGACATGTGGCGGTATTCTGTCTCCTCGGCTGTGATTGCAAAGCAGGTGGCTGTTAAACTTTCTTTAAACAATAAAAACACAATATTTACCTCTGCCCTGCTAAAAGATATTGGTAAACTTATTTTGGATAACCATGTTTCCGGTGCTTCACAGCAAATTCGTGACTTGGTTGAAAATAAAGATTTCAGCTTTAGGGAGGCGGAAAAAAAAATATTGGGTATCGATCATGCTGAACTTGGAGCCATGATCGCTAAAATGTGGAAGTTCAGTCCTAGAATGATCAAAATAATCAGGCACCACCATTTGCCCGAGGAATCAATGATCAAGGATAAAGAAATAGCTGCGGTTTACCTTGCTGACTGTATCTGCATGATGGTGGGAGCCGGGGTGGGCCTGGATGGCCTTTCATACAGGTTTAAAAAGCAGGCCATGAAAGAGTTGGGTGTTTCTGCAGATGATGTTGCCATGATTATTGCTGAATTTGGCATTAATATACAGGAAGTTGAAGAATTATTACATATCGTTTAATACTTAAACTGTTTAATTTTTAAATAGTTTAATACTTAAATAGTTTAATAATAAGATAGAGGTAAACAATGTCATATTCAATACTTATAGTGGATGATTCACTGCCCATGAGATCTGTGATAAAAAAAACCTTTAAGGCAGCAGGCTATGGCAATGCAGAGTTCCATGAAGCTGCCGATGGCAAGCAGGCAATTGAGTTCATGGAAAACAGCTGGATAGATATTGTATTAACAGATTACAATATGCCTGTCATGAACGGGCTTGAGTTCATTAAAACAATTAAAAGCAAAGAGCTTTTAAAGGATATTCCGGTTGTTGTCATTTCCACCGAGGGCAATGAAACCAAGATCAAGGAATTTATGGACTCAGGCGCAGCCGGATATATAACCAAACCCTTTACCCCTGAAACCATCAGGGATTTAATAACTAATATCCTTGGAGAGGTAAGCTATGATGAAGATCTTGACGACAGCGATGATGACTTCGATTTCTGAAGTTATGGAGACCATGTTTTTTTTACCTGTTGAGTTTGGGGAAGAACCAATATCGATTCAAAGCGGTATGGATGAATACAAACCCGTAATGGCCTGTGAATTGAAATTTTCAGGTGATTTTTCAGGGGGTTTCACCCTTGTAACTCCCAAAGATCTCCTCTTTGAGATAACGGAAAATTTTATGGGCGAATCCAGGGAAAATCTTGAAGAAGAACATCTTTTGGGTACCTTAACAGAAATTTTAAACATGATTTGTGGGAATGCATTAAGTAAAATAGAGTCAAAAACTCCTTTTAAATTGGAGATACCAAAGGTGATTGATGAATCTAAAATTTCAAAAACCCAAAAGTTTACCATGATTGAAACCAGCCAATCTTTGATGGCAATATGCATAACCACGGACTGATCACAATATCCAGGAGAGTTCCCACATGGTCCCTAATCTGAAAGCTGATATAAAAGTTCTTGTGGTTGATGATTCAGC
>DAOWDR010000525.1 GCA_030638935.1 Desulfobacteraceae bacterium
CCAAAGGGTTTAATGTGAATGTAAGGATGATAACGGCAACCCACAGGAATCTGGAGCAAATGGTCAAGGAAGGCCGGTTCCGGAAAGATCTTTTTTTCAGGCTGAATGTGGCTAGAATTCACCTGCCACCCTTAAGGGAAAGGGAAGGAGATATAAGGCTTCTGCTGGACTATTTTTTCAACCATTACAACCGGCAGTTGGGAAAAAAAATCAATGGGTTCTCCAAATCTGCAATGACCCGGCTCTTGAGCTATGATTATGAAGGAAATATAAGGGAGCTGAAAAATATTGTGGAATATGCGGTCAATGTGGCAAACGGCCAGGCAATAGAACCGGAAAACCTACCCTCTTACCTGTTTGACCCAATTAGCAAAACACACTCCAATCCCACAACTCCTGCCCAGCCCACGGACTTGGAGAATGATGCTCACATGGCATATGAGAAAAATATCCCTAGGACAAACGTAATTCAAACCGATGAAACCTGGTCCTCTGTACAACGCAGGATGATTCTGGATGCCCTCAAACAAGCAAAGGGCAAAAAAATGGAAGCAGCCAGGATTCTGGGCTGGGGCAGAAGCACTCTGTGGAGAAAAATCAAACAACACAAAATTGATCAGTAACACCTAGGAGCACCCCCTTTCTTATGATACATAAAATAATCATTCCGGTTCATCAAAAGGAAATTGCACCGCGGTTTGACCTGGCCACCGAGGTTTTAATCATTCTGATTTCAAACAACTTAGTTGTTGAAGAAAAAAAAACCATTGTCCTGCCCAGATCTTCTGCCGATGAACTCTGCCATCTGCTGCTGTCTGAAAACGTAAACACATTGATCTGCGGTGCCATAGAAGATGAATATTATCAATTCCTTAAATGGAAAAAAATACAAATATTTGATTCAATAGTCGGGAACTGGTCGGCTGCGTTCAAACGCTGGGGAGAAAAGAACCTTAAATGCGGAGACATTTTATCCACCCGGATGATCGAGGGTAAAGATGCTTAAAAAATCATACTCCGGTGGTGTCTGTTTAGGAAACAATTAATGAAGACCAAAAAGATCAAAGTTCTCCTGATTGATGATGAAGAAGAATTTATTTTGGCCCTTGCAAGAAGATTGGAATTTAGAGGATATCTTTGTAAGACGGCGGGAGACGGCGAATCAGGCATCCACCTGATGGAGAACGAGCCATTTGATATTGCGCTTATTGACCTAATGATGCCTGGTCTTAACGGCCTTGATACCCTCAGGCAAATCAAGACAATAAATCAAAACCTGCCGGTAATTTTGCTGACAGGTGATAAACCCATCAAAAACGGCATGGCAGGCATGCGCATGGGGGCCTTTGATTATCTTATCAAACCCCTGGACATCAATGTGCTGATCGAAAAAATCCAATCAGCACTGGATTGTGCATAAAATTTGAAACAAACATTTTAAACCATTTGTTTCAAAATGCTTCAAAACGTTTTGGAACGTTTGATTCAAAATGTTCCAAAACGTTTTATTTTCTTTTTAATCTTTTCTTTCCATTTCTAATTCATTAATTTTATTGGTTTTTTAATATTGGCACACCCTTTGCTTTAACGAGTAAAGCAGCAAAATGATGATAGCAAATATAAAGACAGGGGTTGATATGCCAATCATAGCCATTACAAACGGGTTGTACACCGGCTCGGACAAAATTGTCCAAACCCTTGGTGAAAAATTTAATTGCTCCCTGGTAAGGGATATTGATATCATTGAAAAAACACATCAAGCCTATCAGATCAAGCACACAACGCTTAGAAAAGTGGTGGAAAGCAAACAAATTGCCTTTAATAATTTCACCCATGAACGGGAAAAATGCCTATCTGCACTAAAAAAGGTCCTTGCGAACCTTGTCAGTGAAGGTAATTGCATTTTCCACGGTTTCCTCGGCCACCTGATACCCAGGGAGATCACCCATGTGATGCGGGTCCTGGTCATTGAAAAAAAGAAAAAGCGGATTGAAAAGGGAATGGCAACCCTTGGCTTATCAAAAAAAGAGGCTGAAAAAAAAATTGACATTTCCGACGCCCATGCTATTTCATGGACCATGTCATTGTTTGATAAAAATCCATGGGATGAGGCGCTTTATGACAGGGTAATCCACCTGGACACCCTTGGCCCGGCCCAATCAGTCCTGCTTGTTTCAGAGCATTTTAAAAATTTTGCAGCCAGTGAAAAAAATTTCATCATCCAGGAAGTGCTTGACTTTAATTTGTCTGCCGACGTTGAAATGGCCCTAAGTGATATCGGCAAGGGCCTTGTGGTAAAAGCCGACAAAGGCCTTGTGGTTGTGACCATTGATAAAAAAGTCAAGATGCTCACAAAATTCCAGCAAAAGATAATCCAGACTGTTGAGGCCATACCAGGGGTTGATTTAGTGGAAACAAGAATAGGCAGGAACTACTATAAAAACGAAAGGAAACAGGTTACAGATTAATCTGTTTCATGAAGAATAATTGGTTATTGTAAATAGCGAATAACTTTAAATGGAAAATGGAAAATTTGATTGGAAAGGAGTTTAGGATAGCATGACAACCGAAAATATAACCCAAGCTGATACGAATTGGGACTGGAAACGAGTTATTTTTATTATGATAGGGGTAATCCTATTTGCAATAGTTAACTTTTCCCCGGCCTGGCCCGATGCCATAGATCCAAGTGGAAAACATTTTATACTCAGCCAACAGGCAAAAGGCGCCCTGGCTGTTTTTCTTTTGGCAGGAACCTGGTGGGTTTTTGAAGTGGTCCCCATCGGCGTTACCAGTCTTACCATCGGCGTTTTACAGGTGCTGTTC
>DAOWDR010000176.1 GCA_030638935.1 Desulfobacteraceae bacterium
AGGGCTTCCTGGGAAAAACCCACCTCAGCCGGGGCATCAAATTTTTTCAAAAAATGGGAGACCAGGGCCGGGATATCCTCGGTGCGCTCCCGCAAAGGCGGTATGACCAAGGGAATCACGCTGAGCCGATAATAAAGATCTTCCCGGAATTCTCCCTTTGCAATCCTCTCCTGAAGGTCCAGGTTTGTGGCGGCAATGATCCGTATGTCCAGGTTTATCGTCTTTTCAGATCCCACCGGCTGGATTTGTCTTTCCTGGATGGCCCGGAGCAACTTTACCTGGACATCCACTGCCAGCTCGCCGATTTCATCTAAAAACAGGCTTCCCCTGGAGGCGGTCATGAAATGTCCTTTTCGATCCTTGACCGCACCGGTAAAGGCTCCCTTTACGTGGCCGAAAAGTTCGGATTCAAGAAGGGTTGAAGGGATAGCAGCGCAATTGACAGCCACCATGGGCCCCTTATGGCGGGGACTGTTCTGGTGGATCAACCGGGCCAGCACCTCTTTGCCAGTACCCGACTCCCCTGAAATCAATACCGTGGCCTCGCTGTTGGCTGCCCTGGACGCAGTTTCCAGCAATTCCTTCATGGCAGAGCTGGCCGATACAATCCCGGTTGTACCAGTAAGACGGTTCACCTCATGGGTGAGCAGCCTTGCCTGGGACTTAAGCACCGTAAGTTCCAATGCTTTTTCGCAAGATAAAATCAGGGTATCCCTGTCAAAGGGCTTGGTAATAAAATTAAAGGCTCCCTTGTGCATGGCCTGGACCGCCATTTCAATGGAACCGAATGCCGTCATGATAATCACCGGGGTATCGGCAGATTCCTGCTTAATCGTTTCAAGAAGATCCAACCCGTTCAAGTCTCCGAGTTTTACATCGGACACCACCAGATCCGGATCATGGGCCCTGAAAAATTCAAGGCCCTGGAGCCCGGATTCCGCTGTCAGTACGGAAAATCCCCTTGATGACAAATTGTACTCCGTCACCCTGCGAAGGCTTGGGTCATCATCAATGAGCAAAATTGTCTGGTTCATTCTGCCTCTTTTTTAAGTTTCCGAAAATTTTTATCCGACAGGAACACGGAAAATAGTGCCCCCCCCATGTCCGACTGCGTCACCTCGATGGTGCCGCCCAATCGTTCAACAATTTTTCTGGTAATGGAAAGCCCAAGGCCTGTCCCCCCCTCCTTGAAAGTAACAAAGGATTCAAAGACCTTTTCAAATTTTTCAGGCGAAAGACCCGGCCCGTTATCTGCTACATCAATCCTATACCCTTTTAATTCCTGATAATGGCAAATGCGAATTTTTCCTTTTTTTGGCACTGCATCCACTGCATTGAGAATAATATTCATCAGCACCTGGATCATGGCGGCCTCCTCAACCCGGACCAGAGTATCGCTACCTGTTTTTTCGCAGGTCAGATCAATTGATTTTTCCCTGATCCGGGATGCCAGCAACAGAATCACCTTATCAAGGATCTCAGCCAGGGGTTCCAGGCGGTCCTTGTTAATGGTTTGCTGCCCCCGGCAATAGGCGAGCACCTCGTTCACGGAATTGTTGAGCCTTGAAACCTCAGACCGCATAATCTCTATGAATTCATGCTTGGGGTGGGAGGGGGGCACCTCTTCGGCCAAAATTTCAGTGGCTCCCTTAATGGAGGCCAGGGGGTTTTTAATCTCGTGGGCCAAAGAGGCTGACACATGCCCCAGCATGGATAATTTTTTGGACTGTCCCAATTGTTTTTCCGCCTTTAGCAAACGGCCGGCCTGGTCATGGAGCCGTTTATAAGAGATGGTCAGTTTTTCCGAAAGCTGTTGATACTTTTCCCTAAGCCGATTTTCCCGGCTGGAAATCAGCCCGATTACAAGCCCGGCTGCCAGGTAAAAAAGGATTTCCGACAATTCGGAATAATAAGCCTCGGGTCCCTGGAACCAGAACATGAACAAATGGGGCACAAATGAAAGACAGGAAAGCACGGCAATGAACAACCCGCCTGGGAGCCCGTAGAGAATCGCCCCAATGGCAATGGGAAAATAGGAAAGCCGGCGGTAGGTGTCATGGAAGAGGATCATATATCCCGGGGTAAGATAATGCAGCGCCCCGATAATCGCCACCATCGCTATCAGGCAAATAAAAAGTATTTTTTTCATCCGTGGTGTCATCTATAACCAGCCAGAAAATTTTTATTGTTTACTAACCCTGCCATTGTATGGGAAAGAGATATAAAGATCAACAATAGGAAGTTGGTTCCATTAAGACAAAAAAACCTTCCAAAGGATAAATTTATGAAGCAAAATCCAGATTTTATTTCTCCCTGCGGGTTGTATTGTGGTGTCTGTGCAATTTATATTGCACATTGCGATAAGAACCAAAAATTTAAGGAACGGTTGGTGAATCTTTATAAAGGAAAGGTTGCCGGCAAAGGCACTCTTCCAAACGCCAATATTTTTTCAACCAAAGATATTCATTGCAAGGGCTGCTTATCCGAGGATCTGTTTATGCATTGCACCCAATGTGAAATCAGGGACTGCACTAAAGGAAAAGGATATACAGGATGTCATCAATGCGATGAATTTCCCTGCCGGTTTATTGAAAATTTTCCCATGACTATTGGGAAAAAGGTTATTTTACGATCTGTTCCATATAGACGAGAGTTCGGAACAAAAAAATGGATTCAGGATGAAGAGGCTCGTTATTATTGTCCTGAATGCGGTAATAAGGTTTTCCGGGGCGTTACTAAATGTAATCAGTGTAAAATAAAATTGGATCTGGACTAGCATTTTTCCTGCAAGGGAACGCTATCTGTTTGATTAAACACGACGAAGGTATTTATTTTTTTTGATGACGATTGGGATCAACAGGTTTGCTTTTATAAGGCAATCAGGGTATAATTCCTTTTACTTGGCCTTGAAAAAACAATACATATCAGTTTTATTTTATTTCAATATATCTCTTTAAGAAATACTGCTTTAAAACTTGAGGTGTTTATAGCATTGGGCCTGGTTTATAACCTATCCGAGGAAAGAAGAAAAATGGTCTTAAGAGTCTTTATGAATAAAAATAAAATGGCCACATTTTCCTGCCCTGAATGTAACAGGATAAGGCAAATGGATGTTTCCAAATACAGTCATATAAATAAAAAAATAAAATTAAAATACACCTGTACTTGTAAGCATAAATCTTCTGTGATTCTTGAAAGACGTCAATCCGTCAGAGAAAAAGTATCGCTGAAGGGCAATATAGTACGAAATTTGGAAAAAACCGCTATTCTGGTGGTTGATATTTCAAGATTCGGCTTAAAAATAGAATGTATCGACAAGCTTGAACTAAAGGTTGGTGAAAAGATTCTTGTTGAATTTATACTTGATGATTTAGAACAATCACAGATATACAAAGGGGTAATAGTGAGAACTGTGTCTTCCGGAGAAATCGGGGTGCAATTTGAATCCTCCGACCACTATGACAAATTAGGCCCCTATCTTCTTTTTCATTTTAGTTAATTACAGGGTTGTTCAGCTTTTTTCCCAACCCCAAAACAACCGATTGGAACCTTATAAATTGAACAGGAACGCTAAAGCATGGAAATCAAATTCAATACCATTGTCCAGCTTTTAATTGATGAAGGACTACTCCCCAAAAAAAAGGCTGTCTATGCACATAAGGTGACCCAAAAAATCCATTCAAAACCTGCTCTTCTGGACGTTATTAAGGAACTGGGCTATGTCAAAGATGAAGAGATTCGAACAACCCTGAAAAAACACCAGGGAGATCTGTTGATTGGAGACCTTTTAAATGGCCTGGGATACTTATCCAAGGAAGATCTTGATAAAGCCTTAGTCATCCAGAAAAACACCAGGGAAGAAAAAAAAATTGGAGATATTCTTATTGATCACCATTATATTTCCGATGATAATCTTACAGAAATCATTTCTCTCCAACTGGACATACCCATCATAGAAATCGTTTCACAAGACCCTGATCAGGAACTCATTGCCCAGGAAGACCTTGAACTTTATAAAAAATTCAAATTTCTCCCCATAACAAGAACAGCCAAAGGCGCTGTTCAGGTTGCTTTTTCCGATCCCCTTGATCCCCATAGCACCCAACAGGCAAAAAAATGCTTTGG
>DAOWDR010000277.1 GCA_030638935.1 Desulfobacteraceae bacterium
AAAGGCCTCTTTTTCATGGCCGAACAATTCATTGGCCATCAGTTCCTCGGAAAATGATCCGCAATTGAAAGCAACCATTTCATTTTCATGCCGGGTGCTTTGGCTGTGGATAGCCTTGGCCACAAGCTCCTTGCCTGTACCGCTTTCACCCAGTATCAAAACACTTATGTCTGTTCGTGCAATCTGATTGATGGTTTTTTTTACCCTCTCCATTGATGGGCTGTTACCGATAATAAAAGGCAGGTGTCCCTTTTTTTTCATGGCATCTTTCAGGGCAATATTTTCCAATTGAAGAGATCTTTTCAACAGGGCCTCTCTGATGATTCTTCTAACCTCTTCTATTTTGTAAGGCTTTGCAACATAATGATAGGCACCCTCTTTCATGGCGGTTACAGCGCAATCCACAGTTGCATATCCGGTTATCAGGATTACTTCCGTATAAGGTTGCAATTTACGGCTGTGCTCGAGAACTTGTATCCCGTCAACCTTTTTCATTTTAAAATCGGTAATGATCAGATCAAAACTTTTGGATTTTATCAAATTCAAGCCTTTTGTTCCGCTATCCACAGCAATGACATTGTAACCTTCCTTTACAAGAATATGCTCAAGATTTTTACGGGCTATTTCTTCGTCTTCGATGACCAGAATCTGTTTTTGCATAACACTCCCTATAAAAAAATCAACCGGGTAGACTGACCGTAAAAGTAGTCCCTTCGCCCTCTTGGCTGTCAACCCGAATGTTTCCGCCATGCTGCTCAATAATACCGTGAATAATTGACAGGCCAAGGCCAGATCCTTTGCCGACATCTTTGGTCGTAAAAAACGGATCAAATATCTTTGCAAGGTTTTCTTTGGAAATCCCCTGGCCGGTATCGCTCACCTTGAAAACAAAGGCTTTATTTTTTTTGTCCTCAACTGCAAAAATACATAGCTTGCCTCCCTTGGTCATGGCGTGGACACCGTTAATGATGAGATTGAGTAATACCTGCTGAATCCTTCTGGGATCCATCTTTCCTTCCAAGGTATCCGGGACATCAATATTTATTTCAACCTCTCCGGGTATTTCGCCGGCAATCAAATGCATGGTGCTTTTGACAAGGTTCTTAAAAATGACCCCTTCAACAGAAAACTGACTTTGCCGTGAAAATTCCAGTAGAGCCCGTATGATATCACGTGCCCGATCAATCTGCTCCTCAACTTCAATCAGCAGGTTTCTCTTAAAATCAATATCGGGCTCTTCCAGTTCCTCACTGATAATCTGGATGGAGGTTGAAATATTATTTAAGGGATTATTCAATTCATGGGCCACGCCTGAAGTAAGTGTTCCCAATGAAGACATCTTTTCTGCCTGAACAAGCTGATCTTTTCTTTTGTCCAGCTCTTCGATCATATTATTAAGGCTGTTGGCAAGGGATTCAAATTCGTCGCCTGTCTGGATTTTGGGAATTTTCTTAAAGTCTCCCCTGACAATTTTTCCTATGCTTTCTTCTATGGATTTTAACGGCCGATTAACATTCATTACCAGAAAGAATGCCGTAAGAACCGTTAATAAAAAAAGAGCGAACAGGGATGCCACAAGGTAAGTTCTGGATCTGTTGAGAAGTTTAAAAACCCTTTTACGTTCTCGTTTTTCAACCTGTTCAATATTAGTTGTAAGTTCTCTTCCCAGAAGGGTGACGGTCTCTTGAATCCGGTTGATCCTTTGGGATTGTTCTATATTTCCAGAAGTTTTTTCATGGGTATCATAAACATTGTAAAGTATTTCCATGTTTTTTTTATAGGCCCGGATGGTCTCCGTTCTTCTACTCACAGAAACGGAATCTTCCAAAAGTTCTGCAAAATCATTCTGAATAATCTTCTGTTTTTCTGCTGTCTTTTCAATATAGGAAAGCGCTTGAACAAGATCGGATTTGTTGTTTCTTAAAAAAAAGTTTTTCTCGTATCTCCTTGCCTCCAAAACAGTGTCCAGAAGATCTTTTTTTTTCTCAATAATAATCAATTTCTGGTTGATGGTTGAGTTGCTGTAATAGCTGAAAAACCAGATACCTCCGTTGACCAGCATGAAGACCAGAAAATGAAGAAATATTTTTTGTCGGAGATTAAATTTCATGATGGGTATTGTACCGTTAATAAGACCTCCTCAACAAGCAGAATCTTTTTAAAAACAGAATGGAATTAATTATTTATCCTATCCCGTAGAAAAAATAGATCACCAGCAGCTCAACAAAAAGAAAAAGAACCGTCATTACTGCACCGGCTTTTGCATAGTCTATGGTCCTGTATCCTCCTGGTCTCATAATTAGTGCATTGACCTGGTGGGTCGGCAGGATAAAGGTGTTGGATGCGGACAGCCCCACAACCAATGCCGCCATTCTTGGGTCTCCGCCGGCCATGACCGCCATGTTCATACACAGGGGCACCAGAAGAACCGTTGCTCCGACATTGGAGATGACCAGGGTAAAAAAAGAGGTCATGATTCCGATAACAGCGAGAAGAAAAATAGGGGGAGGATGGCCGATGAATGCTAAAACTCCCTGGGCAATAAATGCTGCGGTACCTGTTTTTTCAAAGGCGATTCCCAGGGGAATCAGCCCGGCCAGCAGGAAGACCGTCATCCAGTCAACGGAGAGGTAGGCTTCGTCAATGTTGAGAACCCCTGTGATGATCATGCCCAATGCTCCTGACATCAATGCCACAGATAATTGTACCTTGAAAAAAATGATCTGGAGAAGGGCAACCAAAAGCCAGATCACCGCAAGCGCTGCTTTTTTGGGACGCAGTATTTCCCCTTCAAGTGGAGATGAAAAAATCAATGCCCTGGGCTGGGGCCGGTTTTTTAATATATGAAATTTTTCCCAGGGACCCTGAAGAAGCAATGTATCTCCCATGCTCAGCTTTATTTTGGTCAGACCACTATAATATTTTTTATTATCCTTAAACAGAACCAGGGGGTTTAATCCAAAAAGTTCCTTAAAGTCAACTTCACTTAAGGTTTTACCTATCAATTCAGACCTCGGTGAAACAACTGTCTCAGCCATTCCGGAATGGGTGTTTGCCAGGGACTCGGCAAAGGTTTCAAGGGAATCTTTTATCTGCCAGCCATACTCTTTGGCCAATTGCTCTATGTTTTCTCTTTTTCCGGCCACTGCAATGTCGTCCTTGGGAGAAATCTCCTCATAGCTGTGGGGAATATGATTGGTGCTTCTTGCTGAAGGGGAGCTGATCCCGATCACTGTCACCAAAAATTTGGGCCGAATGTTCAAATCCTCAAGGATACCGATTGTTCCGGTACCTTCCGGGACATGAAGTTCAACAGTATTATTAACCCCCTGATATTCCTTAACCAAAATTTCAGAAGCGCCTTTATTAAATTTTCCAGTGCCTGCCGGAAGAATAAATTTTCCAAAAAAAATAAAATAGGCTAAAGCGGTCAGCAGGAGGCATATGCCGATGGGGGCCTGGGTAAAGAGGCCAAAGGGTTCCAGTCTTTCACCGCCCAGGACCATCAGATCATTGAGCAGGATTGTGGGACTTGCACCGACAAGGGTGATGGTACCACCAATAATCGCACAAAATCCCATGGGCATCAAAAGCCTTGAGGTGGGGATTCCCAAACGCTTTGATATTCTCTGGGTTACCGGCAAAAAAAGGGCTGCAGCCCCGATGTTCTGCATCATACTGGAAATGATGCCTACTGTCCCTGAAATCAGCAGAATGATCTTACTTTCACTTTTTCCCGCCAGGGATAATATCGGTTTTGCCACCTTATTCATTACACCGGTTTTATCCAGGCCTGCTCCAATGATGATAACCGCAATGATAGAACATACTGCATTGCTGCTTAAACCTACAAATGCCTCTTTCGGGGTGATTAGCCCGATCGTGGGAAGAAGAACCATCATCAGAATACCGACAACATCCACCCTAACCCATTCAAAAACAAAAAGACAAATTACAAGGACAAGGACAATCATCGTCATAATCATTTCAGGTGTCATTCAATTATTCTCCATTCAATGGTAATATCCAACACAGATTTATAGCCCGGATTTAATGCCGAAATGTTGAGATAAAATACTTTAGTTTTCATTTCTATAAATAAATATAACAAAGAACAATGCCGGCCACAGTCAGCAATAGTGCTAGAATAAAATATGTCTCCATGATCACTCCTTAATTCACAGAATAGACACAAAGGTGCTGTGCCATTCTCTTTCCATTTTCAACCACACCTCTAACCTTGGCCTGTTCCCTGTTTTCCGAAATGATAAACTCTATTTCACCGCATTCCTTTGTGATACCGTCAATGGCATGGTCAATATTGGAAAACCGAACCGTATGGGCAAATTTAAGGCCCTGTTCTACGGCCTTGGTACGAAAGGCTTCAACATTCCTGGTGGAAGTCTCTTTAAACTCTTTGTAGAGTTTATCATGGGTGGTTGAAAAAAATTCGGTCATATCATGGGTTAAATTGGCTGCGTTAACAGCAAGAATGCCATAATCCATCCGTTTTGCCATTTCAAGGGCATAGGTAACCATCTCCTCTGAAAATCTATTGTCATAACTGGCAACCAAAAGATTTTGCGCTTTATATTCAGCACATGTCAATGCCTCTTCCCCCATGGTGTGGTCATGGACACCTGCTGATGAAAAGGTGATTGCTTCCTGATAATCGTCAACCTTCTTGTTGAATCTTAATAATTTTGTTTTCATTGTATTCAAAAATCCCATGGTCAATCCTCCTTCACTGGGTATTATTATTTTTTCTTCTTTTTTTAAGATAGCAAAAGGCGTACCAATTTCAAAAAAGCCTGCAAACCCTTTATTCTCAAAGCAGGTATCTTTTAAAAATATCAATATCACAGATTTAATTCGTTGCAGAATGCAACTAAAAAAATAAAATCGCTGTTTCGCCTTTAACTGTGAGGTATAGAAAAGCATTGCTATTAACAATACACCGTTACAACATGCAACATCTTATAATTTTTTATTTTAATTTCAGGCTATTACAACTTGTTCTCTTCAGAAGGCAGCTAATATTTTCCCCCTTGACAGCCACAAAGACCAGGAGTAAATATTCGGCAGTTCTTTTGACCTTCTATCCATTGTATTCCTAGGAAATTAAAAGGTGGCCCCATGAAAGGATTTTTTAAAAAAGAGATTGAACAGGACGAGCCTTCAATGGAAATTGATGAGTTAAGACAAAGTGTTCTTGACAAAAAAATGCCTGATCCGGTTAAAGGAATTGTACTCAAAGAGGTGGATCGGCTCTTTAAAATCAGCCCGTCATCGGCTGAATACACCATCGGCATAAACTATATTGATTATCTGACAACACTTCCCTGGAACCATTTCACAGAAGACAACTTGGATATGGACCGGGCAGAAACCATTCTCAATAGAGAACACTGGGGTCTTAA
>DAOWDR010000688.1 GCA_030638935.1 Desulfobacteraceae bacterium
TGGGCTTCCGCCGTTACCATTAAAAAAGGCTTTCTTGCATACCGGGAATCTGCACGCACCTTTTTCAAGAGCTCAAGGCCTGTCATTTTGGGCATGTTCCAGTCTGATATAATCAAGTCTATTTCTTGGTTTTCCAAAACGTCCCAGGCAGTTGTCCCATCATCAGCTTCCACAAGATTTTTAAAACCAAGCTGTTTTAAAATATTCTTAAGGATACGGCGCATGGTAGCAAAATCGTCAACAATCAGAACCTTGATGGATGTGTCCATTGCCACATTTTCCTCCCTATATGGATTAAAACTGTTTTTCTATCTTTCAAAACATACCTCAATTGTGAACTCTCCACCCTCGGTACTAAAGGGGATGGCAATCTTGGGCCCTTCTGAGTAATGCCGGATACTGTGATTTTTACCAGTCACAACCGAAGGGATGGCAGCCTTAAACACCTTGCCAATCTGTTCCAGTTCCCTTCTTGCCTGGCCGGAAATCATATTTGTTAATTCTCCTACAGCATCGGAAATGTCATCGTCCAGCCTTTCCATGATTTCACCAAACATATTGGAAACAATGGTCAAGATACACTTTTCTTCAAAACTAACAGAGATAGTACCATTGGCAACCCCTGTCAACCCAAGGACTCCGGTGACATCTCCAACAGCCACATTGTCTTTTTTCACGTAGGGTTTACCTGCTGTTACCGTGATAAAAGCCATGGTTTCCAGTACAGATAGCGTTGCATTGATAAACGGATTGATTAACTTTACATCCATTGGGGCAACCCTCCAACACAGCTGCTATCAATCAGAATCATCCACACGATTGTAATGCACAATATTTTTCAAATGCGAATAAGTATCCACATCCATGGAGTTAAAAACAATACCTATCCCTGTGTCGGTTTCCCTGATAATTGTCCCTTCTATCAACAATTCGATTTTCTCTATTCCGCCCGTCAAATATATTTTCACTAAACAGGGAGTTCCCGGAGCGAATCGTTTATCTGTACCGACAAAGATCCCTTTCAGGCTCAAATCCTTTGAATTGCCCTCTAACGTTACTTGGTCTTTGGTTTTGAGTACAATTTTAATTTCGGTAGCAAACCCTACTCTGGAAAATTTACGCCTGTCGTCATTATTTAAAACAGCCATGGTAGATTTACTCCGTGTTTAGTCTTGTTATACGGTTACTTTTACCCCAAATTAACACATTTTAAATTCATGCTCAAGCCATTAAAAATCATCGGGCAGTTCCTGATCTGCAATTCTTAAAAAGGCGTCAACCGCCTCGGGATCAAACTGGGTACCTGAATTATTTTTTATGATGTCAAGCACAATGTTTTTATCCATTTTTTTCCTATAGGACCGATCCGAGGCCATGGCATCATAGCAGTCAGCCACAGATAAAACTCTGGAAAGTTTGGGAATCTGATCTCCTGACAAACCATCTGGATACCCTTTTCCGTCATATCGTTCATGGTGGTGCCTTATAATTTCCATTTCCCGATCCCATAGTCCCAACTTACTGATAATATCAGCGCCTATCACCGGATGTTCCTTTATTTTCTCAAACTCATCATCGGTGAGGCGACCCGGCTTCAGGAGAATATCATCCCTGATACCGATTTTTCCAATATCATGGAGACTCCCTGCAACATGGATCACATCCAGCTCTTCTTCGTTACACCCCATTTCCTCTGCAATCAGATGGGCATATTTGGCCACCCTTGTGGAATGTTTCCGGGTATACAGATCCCTGACTTCAAGGGCCGTAACAAAGGCAAACAATGTTGAAAACAAATTTTCATATATATTTTCATATAATGCAATATTTTCAATGGCAGAAGCTGCTTTCTGGGTGATAAAGTTCATGTAATAGATGTCTTTTTCACTAAAAGACCTGCCGTCCTGGAAAATAAATGCACTGGCAACACCAAATATCTTTTCCCGTATTTTAAGGGGCACCACCATAAAGGAATTGACCGGTTCATCCAGATGATTATTTTTTCCAGACTTTGACATCAAAAAAGGGTTTTCATCTGATTTAAAAGAATCTAAAATATATGCTTTGGCTCTTTCTGAAATATCTTTTCCAAACCGCTTTAAAACATCATCGTTTTCATAGTCTGAACTGGATTTGGCAACCAGAACCAGAGAAGCATCTTCCTCGGAATAAATATGAAAAAAAACCTTGTCTGCCTTTAGTTCTTCAACCCCTAGATCAACCACCTTATTAAAAATACCGTAACTGGAATCAGTGCTGGCAAAATCCTCCATTACCCTGTTCAGGGTATTGACCTCGTCAACCCTGTTAAGCAGTTCATTGTTCAGTTCCCGGAGCCGTTCCTGCCTCTCAATCTCTTCTTTTAGAATGAGGTTTTCCACGAACAACTCACGTTCCCTTAGGATACGCTTCAAGGTCAGTTCCATCTGTTCAAGGTTGACAGGCTTAATCAAATAATCCACCACCCCGTTTTTCAGGGTCTGGATAGAATTTTCCAGGGAGGGGTATCCTGTCATAACCACCACAGGGAGACTGCTCTCTATCTGCCTGACCCTTTCGGCCAGCTCCAGTCCGTCCATTATCGGCATATTGATATCTGTAAAGATGCACCCGATTTTTACCCGATTAAGGATTTCAAGTGCTTCAACACCATTGCCGGCAGTGTATACTTCATAGCCTTTCCTCTGGAAATAACCTTCGGTCACGTCCAGAATACCCTCTTCATCATCCACTACCAGGATCTTTATCGTGTCATTTATCATCTTAATCAATGCCAACCCATTTTTACTATATTTTTAATAACCCTACTTTTGCAAATGTATATGAATCCATCTATTTTATCAACAAAAATCAAAACTTCAGACTTTTTGAAAAATACAAGAATATAATTCTTATTTTATTTATTTTGAGCAGATAATATTCTTGACAAATTACTATTATATGAATATTATGCATATTTAGTTCCTCATTAATAAATATTAAGAGCATAAGAAATATGGACAAAACAGACCTTCAGATTCTTCAAATCCTTCAAAAAAAAGCAAGAATTCCCAATGTGGAGGTTGCCAGAACCATCGGGATGGCACCATCTGCCGTACTTGAACGGATAAAAAAATTGGAAGCCCGGGGGATAATAGAAGGGTATGAGGTCCGGCTCAATCCGGAAATGTTCAATTGTGCCATGATCGCCTTTATACACATGGGTATAAAAGATCCCTCCCAGATTGTTGAAACAGGAAATGCTGTCGCAGCCATTGAACAGGTACAGGAAGTTCATTACCTGTCCGGAGAAGACTGCCTCATGGCAAAACTTAAAGTTTCCGGCAACAAGGAGCTTGAAAACATTTTAAGAACCCGGATTGCAGGAATCACATCCATAAAAACCACTAGAACATTCATTGCCCTTTCCACCTACAAAGAGAGCGCAAAAATAAAACTGCCGGATCAAGCATAATAATTCTAGTGCCATAAGATAAGGAAAGACACAAGCATGCCGATGTCAGCTCAATTTAAAAATAGATTAGCACCCCTCCTGCCCCAAATCGTTCATACATTTGGAACACCTTTTCATATTTATGATGAAACAGGCATAAACCAGACCTGCGATGAACTGAATACTGCTTTTGAAAAAATTGATGGTTTCAAGGAATACTTTGCCGTAAAGGCGTTACCCAACCCATCCATCATGACCCTGTTAAAAAATAAGGGATTTGGCTTTGACTGCAGCTCCACACCGGAAATCACCCTGTCCCGGAATATCGGCAGCCAGGGGAAAGACATAATGTTCACCTCCAACAACACAAGTACTCAACAATTTAAAACCGCTTTGAATAAAGAGGGGTGTATTCTCAACCTGGATGATATCTCCTTAATTTCAAAGTTACCCGAAATACCGGAACTCATTTGTTTCAGATACAACCCCGGCTCCAGGAGAAACGGCAATAAAATCATCGGCAATCCCATGGAATCAAAATACGGGGTCACCCATGACCAGATCGTTGCCGCCTATAAAAAATCCATGGACTTAGGGATCAAACGATTCGGTATTCATACCATGCTGGCATCCAATGAACTGGACTATACCTATATGGTGGAAACCTGCGACATGCTCCTTGCCATCATAAAAGAGGTCCATGGAAAGCTTGGCATCCAATTTGATTTCATCAATATTGGCGGGGGTCTTGGCATTCCCTACACCCCGAACACACCCGAATTTGATTTGTCGGCCATGGCCGCAGGCATCACCCGTTCCTTTAGGGCATTTAAAAAACAAAATGGCTGGGCCCCCAAACTCTATATGGAAAGCGGCCGTTTTATCACAGGCCCCCACGGAGCTCTGGTGACCTCGGTCATCAATCACAAAAAGACCTATAGGGATTATGTGGGGGTTGATACTTCCATGTCTGCCCTCATGCGCCCGGGCATGTATGAAGCCTATCACCATATCCACATACACAACAAAGAGGATGCACCCACAAAAAAAGTGGATGTGGTGGGAGCTCTCTGCGAAAACAATGATAAGTTTGCAGTTCAAAGGGATTTGCCGGCAACCGTTGAAGGTGATATTCTGGTCATCCATGATACCGGTGCCCACGGTCATGCCATGGGCTTCAATTATAATGGTCAATTACGTCCAAAAGAACTTTTATTGAGAAAAGATCTGGGTGTTGAACTGATCCGGCGAGCTGAAACCATGGATGACTATTTTACCACCCTGAACTTTGATCGAAAAACCATGGGGCCGGTATCAAACTTCCACCCATGAGAACCAAAGGGAGGCCACATGAAATATTGCATGGTCATTGTCACCTGTCCCAATGAAACAGATGCAAGGAGACTGGCATCTGGGATGATTGAAAAAAATTGGCTGCCTGTGTCCAATTAAGCCCCATTACCAGTATCTATACCTGGGAAAAAAGGGTTATAACGGATCAGGAAATACGGCTGGTCATCAAAACAAAAACACAATGCTACGAAAAGATGGAAAAATTCATCATCCTCCACCATGGGTATGAGGTACCGCAAATCATACAGATTCCCTTTGAAAAAGGGTTACCAGCATACCTTGACTGGATTGATGAAACCACTGAAGATTAGGCCGGTGATAGAGTCAGGATAAATTTTCAAATTTTTTATCCACAAAAATCTCGGCCTTTTTAAGGTCTTCGCCACGGCAACCCGCCTTTGCCAGGGCAGATGAAAACGCCTTTTCTGCCACCTTATATTCCCCGCTTTTATACAGGCCCCATCCCCTGAGGTCCTGGGCAAGATAGGAATCCTTTGACTCACCAATTGCCCTGTCAAACCGTGAAAGATCAATTAAATCAGTGCCGGGTCCATCCCCTTGGATATAATTTAGATAAGTGGTTTCAAGGGCACGTCCTAAAAAATCCAGTCCCCTGCCGGTGATATGCTCCGGCCAGTTTGCCTTTTCAATGCCGACAAAGGGATGTCCCCAAGTTTCAAGCCATTCAAAAAATTTGGCCCGGCACTCCAACAGACCATCATTCAATGCCAGGGTTATTTTTTTGGTCTGTTGTCATGGTGCTTGCCTCCTTTTTTATTATGATAGCTTTAAGGCAAGTTCTCCCACCCTTTTCCCCAGTTTTTCTGCATTTTCAATGGTTTTCTCATCCGGTGAGCCGACACAGGCCGTTCCGTAATGCCCTGTGGCTGCCAAAGGATCTCCCGTAATGACCATGCCGTAGATAAGAAATGCTTGAAGGATGCCCATCATGGTGGTTTCCTTGCCCCCGGTGGCATCACCGGAGGTGGAAAAAGCAGCACCTATTTTTCCTTCCATCTTACGACGGGTGCTCACAAATTCGTCAAATACCTTTTTGAGTTGCGCTGCCATGGCTCCAAAATAAACAGGAGAACCTGCAATAATCCCTCCGGCCTCTATAAAATCCTCTTTAGTTACGGTCTCGGTGTCTTTTAAAACACCCTGGATACCGCCCACAGTGTCAAGCCCTTTCAATACTGCCTGGGCAAGTTTTTTTGTATTTCCGCCCTTTGAATAGTAGAGCACAAGAACTTTCATAAATCCTCCCTATTAATATCTTAAAAATGATACCCAATAAATAATTGAAGCTTTCTTTTAGCATTATCCCACATCTTCTGGCAAACCAGAATCCGGGTGTCAACATGAATTCTGTCTTGCTCCATTTGGATTTCCTTTATATACTGGAGACAGAACTATCCATGGGATACCCTTTAAAAATTTATCGTTACGCCTTTTTATCATTGATGATTTTTAGCATCAAAGGGAGGACTGAAATGAAACTATTGCCGGAAAAACGAATTTTCTTATCATTTATATTTTTTTGCTTGATCTTCTCCATACTTTTCCCCGGCCCCCTTTGGGCAAAAAAAATAACAGCAGATGATCTTGTTTATTACACTGAAAATTTTCCTCCCCACAATTATATGGAAAAGGATATATTACAAGGGGCTTCAGTTGATATCCTTGAATTGATATGGCAAAAGCTTGGGGCTTCCAAAAACAGACAGGATATTATAATTGCTCCCTGGGCCAGAACCATAAAAATGCTGGAAAAAAAATCCAACATGGTTTTGTTTGGAATGGGTTTTTCCCCTGAAAGGGCAAAAAAATTCCATTTGGTGGGCCCCTACTACACCCACGAACTTTCCCTGATTTCAAAAAAAAGTCACCCCCTTATAATTTCAACCCTCGAACATGCAAAAATTTTTCCCATTGGGGTGGTCCGCCAGGATATGGGTCACCAGATGTTAAAAAACCTGGGATTCAAAGAGACCGACCTGGATTTATCAAGTGATATCGAGCAATTGCATAAAAAATTTATTAAAAATCGATTTGAGCTCATTTGCTATATAAAACATACTTATTTTAAATATCTTATCAGTGTGGGTGCCAACCCAGACGATTTTAAGGCAATTTACCCAATCTCGGTTATGAAATCCGGATTTGGTTTTAGCAAACAGATCCCCCTCCCCCTTATCCGGCAGTTCCAAACCGCATTGGATGAGTTAAAGGAAGACGGATCTATTGCCCTGGTATTGGAAAAATACGATCTGAATTCAAAATAGTATTCCACCCATATCCGAAACCAACAAATCAAAAAACCAAATTTATCAAGCCTTAAAACCACACCTCCTGTTTTTCCTGTACATTCCTAAAAATATATTTAATAATTGCCCCACTTTAGACCTAATTTAAAAACTGCATATGTATAGGGTTCAGCAGGAGAACTATCAATGAATTTAAGGGAGACATATCCGGACAAACTTCTCACCCCTGAAGCAAGTGTAAAAAAGATTCGCAACGGCAGCAGGGTATTTATCGGAACCGGATGCGGAGAACCACAGCGCCTGATCAAAGCCATGGTCGAAGACTTAAGTATCCAGGACATCATTATTTACCAAATGCTTTCCTCAACCCTATCCAAGTATGTCAACGATAAAAATTTTTTATCCCGGTTCTCCATTAAACTCTTTTTTATATCCGTTCTTATGCGGCAATCGGCTTTTGAAGGAAAAATTGATTATATCCCGGTCTACCTGTCCCAGATTCCACAAATATTTGAAAATCATGAAATAGGCCTGGACGTTGCCCTGATACAGGTCTGCCCCCCGGACAAGCATGGATATTGCTCCCTGGGCATTTCCGTGGACATAACACTTTCCGGGATGAAAAATGCAGATCTTGTGATTGCCCAGGTTAATCCTAAAATGCCGAGAACCTGGGGAGACTCGGTGGTTCACATTGATGAAATAGACTTTATAGTCGAATATGAAGAACCCCTTTTGGAATCCCTGCCTGAAACAAAAAACCAACAGGTGGTTGAACGGATAGGCCACTATGTCAATATGCTGGTGGATGACGGATCCACCCTCCAGATCGGATTTGGCCACCTGCCCGATGCCATACTGCCCTATCTTGCAGACAAAAAAGATCTTGGTATCCATACCCAGGTCATCACAGACGGGCTATTGCCCTTGTTTAAGAATAAGGTTATTACCAATCGAAAGAAAAACTATTTGCCGGACCGGGTATTGGCAACCCTGTGTATGGGTTCCGAAGCCTTGTATGAATATGTGGACAATAACCCCATGTTCTATTTTAAATCTTCGGATTTTGTCAATGACCCCAATGTGATTGCCAAAAACGACAATTTCATTTCCATCAGTTCTGCCCTGGAAGTGGATCTCACCGGCCAGGTTTGTTCCGACTCAAAGGGCTACCTCTTTTACAGCGGCATTGGAGATCAGGTTGATTTTATCCGGGGTTCCTCCATGTCAAAGGGGGGATTTTCCATTATCATAATTCCCTCAACAGCCCAGAATGGTTCCATCTCCCGGATTGTACCCCATTTAAGTGAAGGGGCCGGCGTGGCAACCACCAGGGGTGACATTGACATCATAGTCACCGAATACGGTATTGCTGAAATGGGACGGAAAAGTATTTTCCAGCGGGTCATGGAGTTAGCCCAGATCGCCCATCCCAAATTTCGCAAAGAGCTGATCCGCCAGGCAAAAAAAAGGCATTATATCTTCCCGGACCAGCTGCCCCCCACCAGCCAGGATCTCCTGTTTTTAGATTCCTATAATTATTCCATGAAGCTGAAAAATGGAAAGAGTGTTGAATTCAGACCGCTTTTACCCTCGGACGAGTTCGAGTCCCGCCATTTTTTCTATTCCCTCCAGGACGATTCCATTTATTATCGTTTTTTTAACAAACGAAAGGTCTTCTCCAGAAAAATGCTCCAGCAGCAATGGGCAGAGGTGGATTATCGGAGGAACATGACCCTTATAGGCCTGATGCAGCTTGGTAAACGCAAGCAGATAGTTGCCATTGGATCCTACGCAGATGTGGGCAGCGATTCAGCTGAAGTGGCTTTTCTGGTCAAGGAAGAACTCCATGGCATGGGCATTGCCAGCTTTCTTCTGGAATCTTTGGAAACGATTGCAAAAGAAAACAATTACAAACAATTTCTTGCCACGGTTCTGGCGGAAAACCGGAAAATGCTCAATGTACTTCAAAAAAAATATCCCAAAGCCAATTTTAGCAGAACCGGCAGTGGCGAGGTGGAAGTGGAAATGCCCCTTCCCTGATCTGAACAAAAGAAACAGATCAGGGAAGATAGCAAATTATCAATTCAAACTTAATTTTTTGCGCAAATTTATTTTTTATTCTTTGAACTCAACTCGGGAAAATCCCAATAACAATATTCTTTCATCCCGTCTGTGGAATCAATTTCATTCTGTTCCACCGACATTTCACGGAGTTCGATCCGCCTAATTTTCCCACTGATGGTTTTGGGCACTTCGGTGACAAATTCAATGATTCTTGGAATCTTAAACTTGGCCAGGATGTTCATGGTATGCTTGAACAGCTCCAGGGCAAGCTCTCTATTAGCCTGGTAGCTGGGATTTAAGATCACATAGGCTTTGACCAGTTGGTACCGGTTGGGATCAGGGGCACCCACAACAGCAGCCTCGGCAACACATGGGTGCTCCACCAGGGCACTTTCCACCTCAAAGGGCCCGATGCGGTAATCCGATGACTTGATCACATCATCGGCCCGTCCCACAAACCACCAATACCCGTCAGCATCAAAGGAAGCCCGGTCTCCGGTATAATAAAAATTATCCACAAACACAGAACTCATTTTTTCCGGATTACCGATATATTCGGAAAAAAGGCCAATGGGCCGCCAATTATCCAATTTGACTACAATATGCCCCACCTGATCGGGCTTTGTAATCTCATTGCCTTCATCATCGGCCAGGGCCACATCATACATAAAAGAGGGCATACCAAAGGAGCCGGACCGCATTTTACCAGCCATCCAGGGAGGATTTCCAATCATGGCCGTGGATTCGGTCTGGCCGTAAAAATCCCTGATTTCCGTGCCCGTATATTTTTTCCACCGGGTAATCACTTCGGGATTTAAGGGTTCCCCTGCACTGATGGACTGTCGCAGATTTGACAGGTCAAAGGAATCCAGATTCATATTCACAAACATGCGCCAGGCCGTTGGCGGGCCGCAAAAGGTGGTGACACGGTTCAGGGAAATGGCATCCAGGTATTGCTCACCATCCAACACAGAAAACTGGAACCCTGTGGCTGTGGCCCCGACATTAAAGGGGACAAAAAAACTGGACCATGCCCATTTTGCCCACCCGGGTGCACTCAAATTATGATGGATATCCTCGGGCTTTACCCCGATCATGACCGTTGTGGACAAATGCCCCAAAGGATAGGAAACAGCTGTATGACCCACCCGCTTGGGAAGACCGGTTGTGCCCGAGGTAAAAAAGCAGAACAGGGTTTCATCGGCCTCAGTCTCTGCGGCTTGGGCCTCAATTGATTCTTTTTGAATCTCCTCAAAGGAGATCCAGCCCTCTTTTTTCCCAAGGACCAATTTGATTTTAGGCTGAATCCCGGTTTCCTGCGCTGCCTGGTCAACTAAATCGGCCGAGGCTTCATCGGCCATGACCACATCGGGCCGATAGGTTTCAAAGCGAAATTCAAGTTCCCTGGGCGTCATGGTGGTGGCCGTGGGCACGGCAACCATACCGGCCTTGATACAGCCAAGGCTTGCAAACCATGTTTCCGGAAGAATCGGGCTCATCATATAATAATTATTTTTATGTCCAATCCCCCTGTTTGCCAGAAAATTAATCAATTGATTTGCCCTTTGTAAAATCTGGGCATAGGAATAGGTTTTGGTTTCAAGGGTTTGGATATCATTCCATATAAGGGCTGTTTTATCGGGAGTTTCCTTTACATGGAGGTCTTCAAAAATTTCTTTGGCCCAGTTAAACTTTGACGGAAGTGTCATGGCGTTCAGTTTTTCAAAAAATATCCTTGCCTTTTCTTCCTTATCTGAATTGTCTTCCATCTGGTTAATCTGGATAACTTCTCTGTAAAGCTCTTTCATACCGTTAAAACACTCCTTGCAATCCGCATTAATGTTATGTATAGCTGGGACCAAAAAATATTGACTCTATAATTTATCGTTCTTATATTTGTCAAAGTTTTTTTAATTTTTTTTAAAAATTGCCAAAATCCGCACAGGTAAAAATCATCCCATGAATAATAAAAATATAATAATTATACTGGCACCACTCCAGGGATTCACCGATCTCACCTTCAGAAATGTCTGGGCCAAACATTTTTCAGGCATTGACGAGGCTATCGCCCCATTTATTTCAACCATGGGCCAGCAGCGGCTAAAACCTAGCCGGATAAAAGATGTGGCACCGGAAGACAACCAACATCTCTTTGTAATCCCCCAAATTTTAGGCAATGTGTCAACGGACTTTATCTTTCTTGCCCAACATCTATATGTAATGGGTCACAAACGGATCAATTGGAACCTGGGCTGTCCCCATTCAAAAATAGCAAAAAAACACCGGGGCTCGGGCCTGCTGCCCTATCCGGCAAAGATTGACGAGCTACTTGGACAAATCATACCCAAGATATCATCATCTCTCTCCGTTAAAATCCGTCTGGGCCGACGGGCAAAGGATGAAATATTTAATCTGCTTGAGATGTTTGACCGGCACCCCTTAGAAGAAATCATCCTCCATCCCAGAACCGGGATCCAGATGTATGAAGGAACCTCGGACCATGATGCCTTTGGAAAGGCCATTCAAAACAGCAGGCATACCTTTACCTATAACGGAGATATTATTGATTTATCCTCCTTTGAAAGAGTCCGGAACCGGTTCCCCGGCATCAATCGCTTCATGATCGGCAGGGGAATCCTGTCCAATCCCTTTCTGGCCGAAGAGATAAAAGGAAGTCAAAAAAGCGGTAAGCCCAGACTCGACCGATTAAGAGCCTTCCATGACGATCTCTTTGCCGAATACGATAAAATTTTTTCAGGCCCGGCCCATTTGACCGGACGGATGAAAGGTTTTTGGACTTATCTGGGCCCCTCCTTTAGGGAGAGTAAAAAACCCCTGAAACAAATTTTAAAATCGACCTCCCTCCCGGCCTATACAGACCGGGTGGAGGCCTTTTTTGACCAAAATCTTGAATTTTTCCCAGGAGCATAGCTAGTGCGCTAAATATCTTTGGCAGCCTTATATCCCCCATGGACCGCATCAAAGGCCGTGGCAACCTTTCCAGCATCTCCGATCACCTGGTAGGCCAGGCCCATTTCCTTTACAATTGCTTCAAGGGGATTATGGGATTTAGACCCTGCTGCCACCACCACGGTATCTGCTGCGATCTGCTGTGTGGCATCGCCCGTGGATTCTTGAACAAACTCAATCCCTGTTTCAATAATTTTTGTCACCTTTCCAGAGGTAATGGTTGTAACCCCGAAGCGGCCTAGGTCCTGCATCATCCCCCATTTGGTTGATTTACCGATATCCTTTCCCACTCGGTCCATCATTTCAATCAAACTTATCTCTTTACTGCCCTTTGTGGCCATTTCAAAAAGGGTCTCAGGTGTCTCGGCCTTGTTCACAAAAAGAAATTTCAATGTGTCGGAAGATATGGTGCCTTTTTCAGATAGAAAAAGAGCTGTCTCAACCCCCACGGCCCCGCCGCCTATGATGATCACCCTTGTGCCGGTTTCAACCCTGTTTTCCAATACATCCCAGGCATCTGCCACATGGGGCAGATCCAGCCCCGGAATTGGAGGAAGCAAGGGTTTGGCGCCGGTGGCAAGGAGAACATAATCAGGTTCCATGGCTTCAATCAATTTTTTGTCAACTTTGGTATTCAGGACCACGGGAATCTTTAAGGCCATTATCTGATTTTCAAGATCTATTGCAAACTGGGCAAACTCCTGTCTTCCAGGAGGGGCTGCGGCCAGGTGCAGCTGGCCTCCCAGACGGTGGCAACTTTCATAAAGCGTAACCGAATGCCCCCGTCTAAATGCGGTTAAGGCAGCAGTCATGCCGGCGGGTCCTCCCCCAACCACCAAAACTTTCTTAGGAGAAGAAACAGGAGCTTTTTCTTCATCCTGTTCATAACCTGCCAAAGGATTACACAGACATTCCACATGTTTAAGTTTAAACAAATTGTCAAAGCATCCCTGGGCACAGGCAATACAATGCAAAATTTCTTTTTCTTTTCCTTGTCTGGCCTTCTGGGGCAGCATTGGATCGGCAATGAGGCTGCGACCCATGGCCACCATATCGCAATACCCCTCGCTGATCACCTGACGGGCTGTTTGAGGATCATTAATCCTGTGGCTGGCAATAACCGGCACATCCACAACCTCTTTTATGGCACGGGCAAGATAGGCAAAAGCACCTCTTGGCACCTGGGCCACAATCTGGGGCACCCGGGCCTCATGCCACCCTACATTGATGCACAATGCATCCACGGGCCCTTTGGCCAGGGCTCTTGCATACTCAATGAGTTCCTGCCGTGGATTTCCGCCTGGCATAAAATCATTGCCGTTCATGCGGACAATGACAGGATAATCCTTTCCCACCGCTTCCCGAATTGCCGTCACAATCTCAAGACCAAAGCGCATCCGGTTTTCCAAACCACCGCCATACTCATCGGTCCGCTGGTTGGTCAAAGGAGATAAAAATTCAGAGATCAGATAGCCTGTACCGCTTAATACCTCCACTGCATCAAAGCCCGCCGTTTGTACCCGGACTGCTGCTGCTGCAAAAGAGTTTACCGTCTCCTTAATCTCTTCATGGGACATGGCTTTGGGAGTCTCTTTAGTCATACGGGAAGCGACGGCAGAAGGGGCCACGGGCTGTTTACCATTTAGGAAAAATGAAAAATTATACCGGCCGGAATGGTTAATCTGGGCTGCGGCAAGGGATCCGTTTTCCTTTATGGCCGAGGCCAGTCGTGTCAGACCCGGAATAAACCGATCATCATGGGCCCCGATATTCTGGGTATTACCGGATAGTTCATCAATGGTGGCATACCCCACACAAATCATGCCGGGGCCCCCTTTTGCCCGCTGGGCATAAAAATTGACAATCTGATCTGTCACCTCAAATTCCCGGGCCATGCCAAGGTGCATGGCCGGCAAATAGATTCTGTTTTCAATTTCCAGGGTGTTGATGGTAATGGGGGTAAAAAGGGAATCGGTCATACTGCCTCCAAAATTTTAAGTTTTGTTTAATCCTTTAAATTCCAACAAATAGTTTATCAGGGTTCGGTCTATGATATAGGCTCGAAGCCCCCTGGCAAGCCGTGTCAATTCCAGGGTCAGGCCTGCGTTTTCCTTAAAGTTTAAATCCTTGGTATATTTCTCCCGCAGCCTCATTTCGCTGTCCACAATCTGCCTTGCAGCCCAAGGATAAAAAGCCAGATCTTCAGGCGCTACCCCAAAGCCCAGGCATTCCTTTAAAAGTTTTGCCACAGCCAGGTCCTGGTCATCAAACTCATTTTCTTCAAGGGGGGCGATAAGCTGTAACCGGCACAATGCATCCACTTGAGAATTGCTCAGGCCAGTTGCCTTACAAAGGCTTTTTTTATCCATTTTTTCAACGGCAGACCCAAAAAGCATGGACTGAAGCTCCAGCAATGGAGCAATATCCCGGCCCTGATCCATTTCCCGGATTAAACCCTTAATTGCTGCAAGGGGAAGCCTGTGGGTGGCCTGAACTTTTTTTATAAATGCAATTCTCTGGATACAGACGGGGTCGTAGTAGGCCATATTGGGACTGGTTTTTACAGGCTTTGGCAGCAACCCCTTTTTCACGTATAAAAGGATGGTGGATTTGGCCACACCCGTGGCATCTGCCAGCTGTTTCATCTTCAACAGGGAGGATTTGTTTTTTATCACAGGTTTTGGGCCTGAATCCTTCATGGGAATTCCTCTGTTGGCAAAATCCATGCATAAAGTACAAACTAACACTTTGCACTTTATATAGAACAAAGAAATTCTGTCTGTCAAGCACTAAGGCACTGAAAATTTTAAAAAGAAGGGGCTATGGTTTCGGCCGGGTTTGAATATTTTTTAACCATGAAGCACATGAAGAGATAAGGAATGTACCCCGTTATGAAATCTCCATGGGCTCCTTTTTTTTAGATTCAGTCCTTTTTCCCGGGCATTAAAACTGTTTTCTTTTCCTTGTCTGTCACCTGACAGGCATTCCGCATTCATGTGGACACGCCCATTTTTGGAAGCAGATAGATCTGCAAAAATAAATATATCCCCACAAATCCGCCTATGTATAATAATATTTCCATGGATCACCTTTCACTAAAAATTTGCACCGTCGGCCCTGCCCTATACATGATTAATGCCGGCAGTATATCCTTGGCCAGGGCAATTCTTTTAACCTATCAAATAAGGGCTCTTATTTCAATCATATGAATCCGTAATAGCCCGAACAAACATGCAATTTTATTTATAGTCGAAGCTCTTCAAGAGCTATACCTGCCTCTGGAGCCAGTTTTATGAACTTTGATAGAGTATCGCAAATATATTTTCCGCAAGCTGCAACTTTTGATATACGTATTTCCCAATTCTCATTTAACAGGTCAGACAATCAATCCCCCCCATCGCCCTGCGACCTTGTGCCGGGAACACAAATTTGATATAAAAGGTAATTACAACTCAATAAATGTAAGGAAGCCATATGCCGATTTTTGAATATAAATGCAATAATTGCAAAAAAGAATTTGAGAAACTGGTCTTTGCCGGAGAAGAGGGCAAAATCCCATGCCCGGAATGTGCAAGTGTTGACATCACCAAAAAAATGAGTGCAACAAGCTTTATGGGAGCAAGTATCGGTACCTGTGGGTCAAATTCGCCCAAACAATTTTCCTGAGCTGGTTAAAACAACTACGCCGGTCGGCGTAGAAACTTGGTTTTAAAACCCTCTAACACAAATTGAAAAGGAATAGCCCATGCACTGGTCTGATGCGGTGAACTCAAGTCTCCCATGTATTGTAAAAATAGAAACCCCCACCGGTCACGGCACTGGTTTCTTGTGTTTCTCCAACCCAAAAAAATCAATGGTTGCCATTGCAACGGCAGGGCATGTGATTCGCCATGCCGACAAATGGATGGAACCCATCCGGATATATACCCATGACGGATCAAAAACCCTGCTCCTGAAGGCCAATGAGCGCCATATCACAATGGGTAACATGTCGGACTCGGCACTCATTCTTTTTTCAAAAGCCCAGGACCTGTTTGAACAAACCCCTCCCCTTCCCCTGCTGGACCAGGAATATGTCCTAAGGGTCGGCACCCAGGTCGGCTGGATCGGATTTCCCACCCTGGAGCCGGATACCCCTTGCTTTTTCTCCGGCATGATATCTGCCCGCAAGGACACCGCCTACCTCATTGACGGTGTTGCAATCAACGGTGTCAGCGGAGGACCGGTCCTCCATGTGGATGAAGAAGAGGAGACCCGTGTTGTGGGAACAGTGTCTGCCTACAGAATGAACAAAACCACCGGAGATACACTTCCAGGCCTTCTCATTGCCCAGGACCTGTCCCTGTTCCACGATGTGCTCACCCATATCAAGGCAGTGGAAAAAACAGATAATAATATGCCTAGCTAAATAAGATAGGCCTTGGCAATGCCTAAGTCATACTCCGGATTTTAAGGGTCTGCATATTTTATAAACAAGTGCTTATATTGGATTTTATGCTAAATTAGCTTGCATATCACTAATTCTGATTTAGTATATGAATCAGATTTGCATAATAACATTATAGATGGAGAAAACATAATGATCCAGCAACCTAAAAAAATTCTTTTTGCATCTGATCTGTCCACGGACATGAAAAAGGTGTTTGAGCATGCGGTTACCATGGCAGCCTATTCAAAAACAGATATAATTGTCCTCCATGTCATGGAAGAAGCCAGCAAAAATTCTGAAAAACTTGTCAGAATGGCCTTTGGCGAAAAGCTATATCAGGACATCAAAAACGAACAAAAAAACGGGGCGAAAAATCTGCTTATAGGCAAAAACGTAGATGCCCTAAGAATCCGCCAGGCCATTGCAGGCTTTTTCCAAGGAGAAAAAGAGGTCGACCAGATTGACAAAGAATCCCCCATTGAAAAGATTCTAGTGACAGAAAGCAAATCCATTGCCGATGAAATAGCACTCACAGCCACCCAGGAAGAATGTGATATCATCGTCATGGGGTGTAAACAGCAGGAAATGCTGGCCGAAGCCATGGGGGATCATGTGGTCAGGAAAGTATTAAAAAGAAGCAGTGTGCCGGTCTTTGTTGTCCCGTTCAGCCAATAACATAATCACGCCTGACCTGGAAAACTAAATTTTTTCACCTGTTTAAGATAAGGGGCCATTCCACGAAAAAAAATATCATTGTGGTTGGCCCCTTTTATTTCAAGCAATAATTTTGTACCAGACGGGCAGGCATCATACAGGGCTTTGCCTTCTGAAAATGGGATTATATGATCAAACTGGGCATGGATAATCAGGCAGGGGCATAAAATTTTTTTAACCTTATCCAAATTTTCAAATCCTTTTTCCTCCCTGAATCCCATTGAAACAGAATCTATTCCCAAGGTACGCAGGAGGGGCGCAGCAAGGGCAAAACCACTTTCAATCATCAGGCTATGTATGGCATGGGATGAATTTGCCCCAATCTCCAGGGCTGGTGCAGAACCAAGGGATCTTCCCATGATACATATCGGGCCCGTCATCTGTTTTTTCCCCATATAAGAAATCAAAAAATCCAAGATAATATGACAGTCCTTCATCATGGCAGAAAATGTTGGAAACCCGGAGGAACTTCCATATCCCCGATAGTCCACCACAAAAAAATTCACCCCAGTATCGAGAAAATAATTTCCCAGTTCATCGTAGTCTGACACAATCTCGCCATTGCCATGGAAAAAAAGAACCACAGGTGCATTTTGGTGTTTAAAATGAAAAGACCCGCCTACTTCTATTCCCTGGCCCACTGGTATCATTAAATCATCCCGCCCACCATGGGTTACCCGGTCATAACTTTCCTTCCTGGGATGAAACAAAGACTGTAGAACACCGGGTTGATCCAGGACAGTGTAATTTTGAAATTGTTCCATTGATATTCTCCTTTATTGGGGTTGTTTTATTAACCTTATTAATTTTATTGGTTTAACTAATTTTACCGGGGCTATCCGTCTTTTCCCCTGGCAAAGGTAATTTCCGCACCAACAAAAGCCATCAAGGCACCTGCAACCATCACCTTTTGAAAACTTACCATAAAATAAGGGGCCATGGCCGGGGTATAGCTGTCCAGACCAGCCCCCTGGGTCAAATGGGTAAGAGAAGCTGTAAAAATAGTACCGGCAATGGCCACTCCCATCACCATGCCCAGATTTCGAGCAGTGGCCGAGGCCCCGGATGCAACCCCCCTCCGTGCCATGGGAACCGCCCCCATGATGGCCATATTATTGGGTGAAACAAACAATGCCGTCCCCATACCGGCCAGGGCCATCCTCCACAAAATGGCCCTGGTGCCCATTGCAGGGGACACAAACATGAGTGACACAAGGGACAGACCCAACAACAGTATCCCGGAAAAGCACAATAGTCGTGAGCCAATCCTGTCTGACAGTGCACCAGATACAGGAGAAATAAATAGAAGAAAGAGGAAGGGCACAATCATGATACCCCCTGTTTGGGCGGCGGAAAAACCACAGGGATAGGTCAGGTAAAAGGGCATCATAAAGACAATGACAAAGAGCGCAGCAAAAAGAATCCCCGATGCAGCAAGGGGCAGAACAAAAAGTCTGATTTTCAACAACTTAAGATCAAACAATGGATAGGCTGATTTGTTGACATTGACGATAAACCCAATACCAGCAAGGCCTCCAATTATCAGGCAACCGGCATATCGTAATGAAAAAAGCCCCCATGTCGACACCTGTGTCAAGCTCAGGATCAAACTGCAAAGCCCAATGATCATCATTAGACTGCCTATATAATCCAGGGGTTCCCGGGACCCCCTCCCACCGGGAATCGTTTTCAGCACAAAAATACCGGCAATTGTTGCCCCAATCCCAATGGGTATATTTATATAAAAGATACTCCTCCAGGACAGGTACTCCAGAATAAACCCTCCTGCCACAGGTCCAAAAGTCAGGCCGGCAGCCACCACAGCCCCAATCATCCCCAGGGCACGTCCCCTTTGTTCTTTTTCAAACACATCTACAATCAGGGCAGGGGAACAGGCCATGAGCATGGAAGCACCCATCCCCTGGACCACCCGGGCCATTATCAAAAAATAAGGGGTGTTTGCCACCCCGCAAAAAAAAGATCCCAGGGTGAACACAATGAACCCTGCCACATATATGGGGCGCCGTCCTTTAATGTCCGAGAGCCTTCCAAAGGTCAACAAAAGGGAGGAAACCGTCAGAAGATAGATAACAACTACCCATTGAATGGTTGAAATATCTGTGGACATATCCTGCATGATGAAAGGCAGGGCAACATTTACAATGCTCGAGTCCAGGGTTGACATAAAAATTGAGACTGCAACCAGGGAAAAAATTTTCCATTTTTTATCATAAATCAATACCATTACCCCATTCTATGCCATAAACCCATTCCATTCTTTAGATAATCTAAAGATTATGTTATATCTATTCGGTTGACAAGAAAAATATATTAACGAGGAGACCATGGCCACAATCAAAGATGTTGTATTAATCTATCTTGAAGATTCACCGGTTTCATTTGCCAGGGTTGAAAGTATTTTACCCGATCCAAAAAAAGACTGGTACCAGATAAAATTGCTCATGCTTCAAATTCCCTTACAGGTGGTAACCTGGATTTTAAAAGAGGAGTATATCAACGGAGATGAGTTTCATATGAACGGCAAAAAAATGAAATTAGAAACCGTTGAGTGCCCGGTTGAAGAACTGCCCATGGAGGTTCCAGGGGAGAAAAACCAACCACAAGCCATTCCTGAAATCCAAGAAAAAAAAGAAAACCCGAATGTCAAATCAGACACCCAAACCGATGCCCAAATTATTTCTTTTTCAGATCTGAAAAAGAAACGAAAAGACCATGGGCCAGACCCAAAATAAAATAATATCCGCATCACGGAGAACCGATATTCCCGGATGGTATACCCCCTGGTTCCTGGACCAGATCCGGCAAGGGTATTTCACCATCAAAAATCCCTATAACAAGGTGGTGAGAAAGGTGGATGCCCGACCAGAAAATGTCCATTCCATTGTTTTCTGGTCAAAAAATTTTGGCCCCTTTCTGGATCTTGATGCAGACCGGATCCTGACAGATATCGGATATAAACTCTATTTTAATTTTACCATTAACTCACGTGATCCCCTTCTGGAGCCCGGACTGCCTGAGCTGTCCAAAAGACTCCGCCAGGCAAGCCTTTTATGCGAAAAATTTGGCCCGGATAAAATATCCTGGCGATTTGATCCCATTTGTTTTTATAAAATCAATAACAAAGGTCTTGAAAACACCCTGGGCGACTTTACCATGATTGCCGATGCCATGGCCAAAATGGGAATCACCCGGTGTGTTACCAGCTTCTATAATGGTTATAAAAAAATTAGGTCACGGATCTCACATTTAGTTTCCCAGGGCAATCCCCTTGTTTCCTTTGTTGACCCAAAAATAAAAGACAGGCAAAAAGTGATTAAGAGAATGGCAGGCTATCTGGAACAAAAAAATATTATCCTGCACCTCTGCTGTGAAGCATCTTTATTTAGCGACTTTGGCTGTAGCGACCCTGGGAAAGATTACAAGGTTAAGGAGAATGCCTGTATAGATGGCAAACTCCTTAAACGCATCCATGGAGGCAACCCTGAAACCGGACGGGACTACGGACAAAGGTCCAAACAAGGATGCAAATGCACAAAATCCATAGATATCGGCTCCTACGAAGACCACCCCTGTTTCCATAATTGTTTGTTCTGTTATGGAAACACAGGCATTGATACCCAGATTCGACAAGGCAATGTATGATGAAAATTAAAGAACTTAAGATTAAAGGCAAAACCTTTTTGGCCCCATTGGCCGGCATCACCAATCTACCCTTCAGACGGCTTGTAAAAGAATGTGGCTGTGCCGTGGTCTGCTCGGAAATGGTCAGCGCCAAGGGCATTTTTTATAATTCTAAAAATACCGTAATACTGTTGACCTCCAGGGAAGATGAAAAACCACTGTCCGTCCAATTGTTTGGGGCAGATCCCGACTCCATGGCCCAGGCTGCCGCCTTTGTGGAAAAAATGGGGGTGGTAGATATCATTGATATCAATTTTGGATGCAGCGTAAAAAAAGTGATAAAACAGGGGGCAGGCGTCGCCCTGATGAAGGAACCCAAAACCAGCCAGGCCATTTTAAAGGCAGTCCGGAAAGCCACCAATCTTCCCTTTACCATTAAAATCAGATCCGGCTGGGATGGGTCAGGCCACCAGGCATTTGAAATTGCCGACATTGCCCAGGATGCCGGGGTGGATGCCATCGCCATCCATCCCAGGACGGCAGTCCAGGGGTTCAAGGGGTTTGCTAACTGGGACCTGATCCAGGAGGCAAAAGAAAGGCTTACAATCCCTGTCATCGGCAACGGGGATATCAATTGCGTGGAAGATGCGGCAAGAATGATCGCACAAACCAAATGTGACGCCGTAATGGTAGGGCGTGCCGCCATGTCCAACCCCTATCTTCTTTCCCAGATCGAAGACTATGTAACCCGGGGAACATACAAAGAACCCAAACCCAGTGAAATATTCCAGAAAATGGAACGGTTGATTGAATTATATGTGGACTATTTTGGTGAAAAGCATGCCGCAAGAATGCTTAGGGGAAGGCTTACCTGGTTTGTAAAAGGATTGCCCGGATGTTCTGCCTTTAGACAAAACCTGGCCCGGATAGAAACATCTGCCCAGGCCATCACCCTCATCCAGGCATTTAAAAACCGTGTATGCTGATTAATCTCTTATATATTCCGCAGTGGCAAGGGAACTGACTCCGCCCCTGGGGGTAAATTCTCCGGTGACCTTCATGCTGAGCGGGGCAAGCACCTCAACCAGGTCGTCTAAAATTTTATTGATGACATGCTCGTAAAACATGCCCACATTTCTGTACTGGAGCAAATAATACTTCAGGGACTTGAGTTCAATAATCTGGGAATCCGGCCTGTAATCGATTGTGATACACCCATTATCCGGCAACCCTGTCATGGGACATACAGAGGTATACTCGGGCTGCCTGATACTGATATCAATACTCCTCTTGGATTTATAGGCATATTCAATGGGTTCCAGCAGGCTGGTTTTTATCACATCGGGTGTGTCAACTTTAAACGGGGTTTTGTATTGTTTATTTTCAATCATCTTGAATCCTTAAGTTTGGTTACGCTATGAAAGTTTGTCATTTTTCAGCCCGATATGTTACCATAAAGTCAAAATAGTTTCAATTCAATAAGTTGCCAGGGAGGGTCTGGCGGCAGATGAAACCATTGGCAGTATCGCCCTTGGTGCAAATCGCAAAAAAAAGCTTGACAAAGGAATTTAAAAAAAGGATAACTACTCTGCATTTTACTTAAATGCCGGATAGATGGAGATCCCTCAAGCTCGCATTCGATTCACAGGATTGAAGTTATAAGCACTAATATTGTCAGGCACGAAAATTCAGCCGACATCATATACGTCCCAAGGAGGATATTAATTAAATGAACGACTTTTTGCAAAGCCTTCGCAATGGCCAAGCTGAAAAACAGCGCACACCAAAAACACGTAAAAACTCTGATAACTCATATCAATACACTAATAATTCCAGATTTAATTCCTATGGTGGCGGAGGCGGAGGGTATCAAAACACCCGAAACCATCAGATGAAACGACCTCCTTCCCAGGGTATGCCCAACCAAGGCGGCAACCATATTCCGGCGGAAGATGCAAACATGACCTTGCTTGCCGATATTCTGGATAATCTTTCCAGTCATGTCGAAATCCTGGTAAAAAATCAAGAATACATGGTCAATGCACAGGAGAGAGCAGTAGAGGTGCTAGAGCGCCAGGCCATTGCCATTGAACGCATTGTAAACCATTTAAACCTTTCCCCGGACATAAAAACCGGCATAAAAACTGATCCGTCACCTGAACCCCAAGAAGAGCAGGATGCCCAGCCGGCATTTGAAAACCACTATGTAACCTCACGGGAACAGGAAGAAGCAGTGGAAGAAAATCTGGAAGACAACCGGGGAAATGAATGGGTAGAGCCAGCCCCAGTTATAAAACCTGTTGTAAAAGAGCCCAAAAGGATCAGGGTTAAATCACCGGTCAAAAAAGTCAGCACCGGCAAACCGGTCTTAAGAAAAAGAAAAAAAATAGTGGCAAAAGAAGTCATCGCACCCAAGGCCAA
>DAOWDR010000617.1 GCA_030638935.1 Desulfobacteraceae bacterium
AAATATTTCCCAAAAGTTGGCCTGGGATGTACAAAAAAGCGAAATAGCCTTTTCCTGAATGGCCAGGGCTTTATATTTTTTTTCCAGATCAAGGGTCTCGTCTTTGACGAGGAATGCAATGATACAGCCCTTTACCGGCTGCCTTTCTATAAAGGATGCAACGGCGCTTAGGAAAAAGGACAGGGCACAGAGCCTGGATTCTGCCACCACATTTTTTTTGCAAAATTCAAAATGGGCCTTAAGTTTTTTTCTATATAGCTGCTTTTTTTCAGCAGGTAGGTCTTTGTACCGGTTCCCGGGTACAAACTCTTTTTTCAGTCGTGCAATCACCGATGGGGTCATTTTTTTTCGCTGGAGCCTGGGGGCGTCATCAAATATTGAAAAATATTCTTTCAGACTTCTCATGCCCGGAGGCGTTAACTCGTCGGAACCATTATCAAGCAATATGGATTCCACCTGGACATCCAAAAGTGTTGAAAGATGTGTTGGCTTATTATCCTTCCCAACAACTTCAAGGGGTTTAAAATAATCCACAAGCAAGGCCTGTCGGCCAAGTTTTTTTACCGGTATTAGGTTGGTTTTACTTGTGATGGGTAGTTTCTTATGGCCGAATGGGTGGAGGGCACTGGTAAAAGTGGGTATGATAATCCAGGCCCCTTCAGGGGTTATTTCCGTTCCATAGGCATCGGTTATCGAGGGCTTGACAGAGATAAAGTTTTCGTCTAATCCAGCCGGGATCAGCAGATCCTTTGAGGCATGCTGTTTGGTAATGGGCTTATCTATCTGGGTTTCAAGGGCTTGTATCCGGGAACGGTTCCTATCGGTCTGGCTGACGGAAAGGTCGATATCCATTTTTAAAAGGGATAGCAAAAGACCTTCTTTTCCCCTTGGGATTTTAGTCAGTAAACTAAAATTGGGGCGGGGGTCCAAACCGGTCAGAATATCTTTGAGGTCAAGGTGGGATTCCTCCCAGTCCAGAGGATCTGAAGCCCCGTATAAGGCAAGGTCCAAATTTCCGGAACCCATGAGTTTTCCCAGAATGGTTTTTACGGCATCTTTGGAAAAATGGGATCTGATTTTTGGCAATGCCCATTCATTGCATCGCCTGCAATAATTGCTGCAACCTGAGGTCATCTGAAAGGTGATTGCATTTGAAAATACAAGTTCCTGTTGCCAGGGTGCTAAATCTATCTTTTCTTTCCAGGTGTTATAGGCAACAACCCCTGGTTGCACTGACTGGTTCCTTACATTTTTTCGTATCAGGGATTGCAGTCCCTGGTAGGTGTCTAAAATTTTATTGGAACATTGGGAAAGAAGAAAGGGTTTGAATTGCTTGAAGGCCACCTGGATCTGACGAAGATATTTTTCATCTGTTTCCCTGGGGTGGACATTTTTTTCAGCTTTGTCAAAAATCAAATCATAAATTGATTCAGCCAGACAACCGTTGTTGGCGTAAATAGCCGCTATAAAACCATTTTTTTGTTCTTCAAAAAAAGGATCCGGGCTGCAAAAAAAAATGGCTGGTCCAAAGGATACATCTTTAAGATTTTTTTTGTTCTCCTGCATTCTAATTTAATTTTCCATGGCCATTAAGACTAGGTGCTCGTAAAAAAAACAGGGGAGCTCTTGTAAAAAAAGCTCCCCTGTATCATGGGTAAAAATTGGGTTGATGCTCATCAATATTTAAATGATTAGCCGCGAACCTCTTCTTTAACCGTTGTGGCCAATTTGTACAAAATGGTCAGAACCATAAAACCCGTGGCATAGACCCCCAGGGTAATCATGAATTCAGGTATTGTCGGGGCATATTCCGTTACATGGTGCAGAGGAGATGGTACAAACCCGCCTGCGATCATGCCCAGAGCTTTGTCAATCCATGCTCCGAAAATTATCATGGCACAGGTGACCGGTAACAGAGTCTTATTGTTCCTCAATTTTGGAATGAGCAGGAAAATTGCTCCTGTTCCCATGAGAGTCAGACTGGTCCACATCCAGGGGACAAGGGCCGTGTAGCCGTGATATCCGAACAACAGATACTGGATATGTGCCTTATGGCTCGGAATATTGGAATACATGACAACAAAGACTTCACACAAAAAGAAGAACAGGTTGGCAATAATGGCATAGCAAACAATCTTTGACAATGTCTGCATGGCTTCCCAGCCAGGATCAAATTTTGTAAACTTTTTGATAATATAGCAAAGAATAATCAAAACAGCCGGTCCTGCAGCAAAAGCAGACGCCAGAAATCTGGGTGCCAATATGGCAGTCAGCCAGAATCCCCGGCCCGGAAGACCACAATAAAGATAGGCTGTTACCGTATGAATACCAATGGCAAAGGGAATGGAAAGATAGATCAGAGGTTTTGTCCACCAGACAGGCTCCACCTGATTTCTTTCCGCTTCCAGAACCTTCCATCCAACAACAATGTTTAAGAAAAGATACCCGTTCAGAACCAGCATGTCATAAAAGAGAATTGACTTGGGTGACGGGTACAGCAATACGTTCAGCATTCGGGTGGGTTGTCCTAGATCCACAACAATGAAAAGAAGACACATGACCAGAGCACCAACTGCCAAAAACTCGCCTAGAATGGTAATCCTGTGAAATTTTTCATAATCATGGAGGTAAAAGGGGATGACAACCATGACGCCCCCTGCGGCAACACCCACAAGATATGTAAAGTTTGCAATGTAAAAGCCCCATGAAACATCCCGGCTCATGCCGGTGATCATAAGACCGTTCATGAACTGGTCAATATAAACAAACGCCCCTGCTCCCATTACAGCGAGCAGAAAGACTATCCATAACCAGTAATTTCTACTTCCTTTAATAGCTATTTCAAGCATATTCGGCTCCCCTTACATGACATAGTAAACAGAGGGTTCAGTACCCAGAGACTGTTTACGTCTGATTGTATAATGTTCGTTTAAAAGTACCCGAACCTCGGATTCAGGATCTTCAAGATCACCCACCACAATTGCACCCTCAGATGCTTCAACGCAATGGGGTTGTTCTCCTTTAGCCAGCCGTTCAGCGCAAAGGTTGCATTTTTCCACAACCCCTTTGGACCGGGTGGGAAAGGTTGAAACAGTCTCGTCGATGAAAGGTCTTGGATCCCTGAAGTTAAAGTTTCTTGATCCATAGGGGCAGGCTGCCATACAGAATCGGCATCCGATACAGCGATGGTAGTCCATCAGGACAATACCGTCTTCTCTTTTGAATGTCGCCTGGGTCGGGCAGGCTTTAACACATGGTGCATTTTTGCAATGGTTACAGGTGACAAGAAAATCAAGATGTTTGAACTTTTCAGCCAAAAATTCGTCTTCCTTGTCGGGAAAAGCATAATGAAAATGTTCTTCCCATATCCACTTGACTTCCTGCTTGTGATTTACAGGGCGGGAGTTGGGATATTTTTCCCCATCCACCTCGTGGTTAAAATCAGGTACGTTGTGGGCTCTGTGACAGGCTTCAACAATATTTTCAATCACTTCTTCGTTGATTTTGTTGGTGTCAATTACCATGCCCCAGCGGTGTGCTGAAAGCGCTTCATGGTTTTTTGTTTTTATAGCCGTGGCAGTCCCGTGGGAATCAGATGCAGCAAAGTTCATTGCCGGAGCAGCACCTAACCCAATGGCAGCAATACCTGCTACTTTAAGAAAGCTTCTTCTGCTCTTTTCCATCATTGAATCTCCTTGGGGTTTGTGTGACATTCCCAGCAATAGGGATCTACAGATGCATAATCATGGCAGCTGTCACAAAATTTTGCTTTATCTTCATGGCAGCCCAGACAGGAATTTTCCCCTGTGGAAAGGCTCATATTAAATGAATGACCATTGGCAGCCGTGTATATCCGGTCTGCATCCCTGACAACAGAATCTCTCCATTCATCCAAAAGAGACATGTGGTTGGCCCTCATCTCGTATTTGTCCAGCACACATTTTTTTTCGGTCTTGGCTTTGCCCAATAGTTCCGGCTCAGGTGCTGCCTGTATGGTGGTCACCATATTGAACCAGAAGGGGGAGAGAATGGCTATGGCAAATATTGCAAGCCCTGCGATAATATAATTTTTATTCATTATTCATCCTCCTCCTCGAAACCCGGTAATGGTTCCATTCTCAGGTCTTCGGTTCTATCTTTTTCACCTGGAAGAATCAATGCATTTCCCACAAGCTCATGGATTCCATAAACTTCAGCCTCGGGCACCCAATATTCGCACAGGGTGGAAAGCGCTGCCCTGTCAATGGCACAGATGGTACCCAGGGTGTTGACTCCATATTTTTCATGGACATGTTTGAGGGCATTGGCCCGGGGAAGGGCTCCGGCCATTCTCAATTCCATATTTTCACCGGCATTTAAGCCTGCTCCGGAACCACAGCAAAATGTTTGTTCCCGGATGGTGTTGGGTGGCATTTCATAAAAATTATCACATACATTCTGGATCACATATCGTGGTTCATCCAAAAGGCCCATTCCCCTTGCAGGGTTACAGGAATCATGGAAGGTGACGATTCGATTTGAGTTTCGGCTCTTATCAAGTTCCAGTTTGCCGTGTTTGATCAAATCTGCTGTGAACTCGCAGATATGGACCATTTTTGTGGATTTTGCATTCTCAAATACCGTACCTGTGATGGGATTCACCGGTACTTCCATAAAATCGGCAGGGCCATTCATGGTGTCCATGTACTGGTGGATTACCCTCCACATGTGGCCGCATTCACCTCCAAGTATCCATTTGACGCCAAGGCGCTTGGCTTCCAGATACATTTTAGCATTGAGGCGCTTCATGGTCTCGTGGGAGGTAAAAAACCCGAAGTTACCGCCTTCAGAGGCATAGGTGCTCCAGGTCACATCCAGTCCGTATTTATCTTTCAGATACTTGAACAGTATCAGATACCCCTGGCAGGTGTAAGTGCCTGGATCGGCAAACACGTCTCCCGAAGGGGTTATAAAGAGGATATCCGCACCTTTTTTCTGATAGGAGGGCTCACAGTTGACCCCGGTGATATCTTCAATGTCTTCCACGAAAAAGTCCAGCATATCCTTAAAGGCATGGGGCTGGATGCCAAGGTGGTTACCTGTCTGGTAACAATTGGAAACAGGGGTTGCTATCCAGTCGATGTTCAGACCGATGAGGTTGAACAACTCCCTTGCCATGATGGTGATTTCAGCCGTATCAATCCCATAGGGACAAAAAACCGAGCACCTGCGGCATTCGGTGCATTGGAAAAAATAGTACCAGAGCTCCTTGAGTACATCCATGGTCAAAGGCCGATTCCCGCCAAGGCGCTGGCCTCCGGG
>DAOWDR010000618.1 GCA_030638935.1 Desulfobacteraceae bacterium
ATGGATTTTGTTTTTCTGGTGTCGGCCAATTCCAATAACTACTACACCAGCGACGGGCTTTTTAAGACGGTAAGTTCCGATAATCCCAGGGACAGCTGGTTTTTTGACACCCTGAAAAGTAAAACAAAGCTGGCCATCAATATTGATGTTGCAGAAAACAGTAAAACCCTCATGGCCTTTATTAATTTGCTTGTAGGTCCCATTGACAACCCCATTGGCGTGGCAGGAGCAGGCATAAACCTGACAGCTCTTTCCGAAGAATTGAGCACAACCAAGTTAAGCGAAAACAGCACTGCCTTTCTCATCTCCCAGGATGGCAGTATCCAGGCCCACCCTTCCCAGGAGTATGTCTCCACCATAAAAAATATTAAAAATATATCAGATAAGGGGTTTCAAAATCAGATTACCCAGGCGCTTTTGACCGAGGAAAAAGGAACAAAAGAGTATATTGACGATGCAGGCGTTAAAAAACTTGTGGTGTTTAAAATAATTCCCTCTTCCAATTGGAAGATTGTGTTTGAGATTCCAAAAAATGAACTGGGCAAGGGGTTGGGAAAGATACAGACCTATAATATTATCATGACCCTGATTTGTATTGCGTTTTTGGTCCTGGTTTTGACATTGCTCATTAACAGGATATTGAAACCGGTAAAAGAAACGGTTATTGCTTTGGAGGATATCTCCCAGGGAGAGGGGGATCTTACCAAGCGAATTGAAGTAACCACTGGCGATGAAATAGGCACCCTTGGAACAGTCTTTAATACGTTTCTGGACAAGCTGAGCGGCATCATTGCCAATGCGACCTCCTACAGCGCCAAGGTGGATGAATCCTCGGGAAAGATGCTGGATATCACCAAGGCCGTGTCTGTGGAGACCGAATCAACCTCTTCCAGGATAAAGACCATTGCATCTTCAACAGAGGAAGTTAACCTGGGCATGGAATCGGTGGCATCTGCCATTGAAGAATCCAATGCCAATATTTCCATGATTGCCAGTGCTGTTGAGGAAATGAGTGCGACAATTAATGAAATCAGTCAAAAATCAGCCGATGCCAGGGTTATTTCGGAAAATGCAGTGTCTGTTTCAGAGGAGACCTCGTCGCAAATAAAGGAACTGGGTATTTCGGCCAATGAGATTGGTAAAGTAACAGAGACAATAACAGATATTTCAGAGCAGACAAACCTGCTGGCCCTTAATGCAACCATAGAAGCTGCCAGAGCCGGCGAAGCCGGGAAGGGATTTGCAGTGGTTGCAAGCGAAATTAAGGAGCTTGCAAAGCAGACAACCATTGCAGCCCAGGACATCAACAGCAAGATCACCGGAATCCAGAGTTCCACAAATAGCTCTGTTTCTAAAATTAAGGAGGTTGCATCCATCATAAACGACTGTAATGATCTCATCGGATCCATTGCAGCAGCCATTGAGGAACAGACCGCCACAACCCGGGAGATTTCAGGCAATATTTCCCAGCTTTCCGAAGGAATAGGAGAGGTAAGCTCCAATGTAAGCGGCAGCGCTTTGGCAGTAAACAGCATTACCCAGGAGATTGATGCAACCAATCAGTCTGTTTCCGAGCTTGCCGACAGCGGGTCCCAGATGACTGTGAATGCGGAAGAGGTGGCAGATCTCGCCACTAAGCTTAAACAGCTTATGAACCTTTTCAAAATTTAGTCCAGGCTGGTTTCTATGGAGAAATAGTACTCATTCGCTAAGAAAAGTGCATGCTTACAAATTTGTTGCACCTGGGGCATATCATCGTCAGACTTGAAACATGCCCCTTGAAGAGCAGTTTATCACAGTTAGGGCAGCGATATGCTTTAAGCTCTTTACCCTTGGTAATAGAATCGTTGTTTATTACATTCCAGCATTGATGACAGATATCTTCATAAAGATTCAAAAATTCTTTGTTGCATTTTTGACAAATTTTTTCCATGTATCACCTTTGACAGAGTTATTGTTTTTCATGCTCAGCCGCCTTTCCTTTCTTTGGATTAAGATGACATAACAATAAAATTAGCAAAAGCCATGCCTGGGTGGATAGTGTTGTTGTATATCCTTTGTTGTCAATTGGTTTGGGCAAGCAACCAATGGTTGGGGATAGGGGTTTGTTTCTATAAAAGATTACAAAAAATACATAAAATTATGTATTTTTATTCCCAGAGAAGATAAAAATTTTTTGTTTTATAAAAAAACTTGTTTCTTGGTTCGGAAGGGAGTAAAAGCTATGTTTTTATTATAAAATTAGGTAGAAAGATATGAAAATAGACGGATATCCAATAATTTCAAAACAAGAGGTGGTTTCCCTGATAAAAGACGGGGATACCGTGGCCTTTAGCGGGTTTACCGCAGCAGGAGCAGCAAAGGTGGTACCGGCCATGCTGGCCCAACATGCAAGGCAGGAGCATGCCCAGGGGCGCAGTTTTAGAATCAGGGTCATCACCGGGGCTTCCAGCGGGGATTATATTGACAATGATCTGGCCGAGGCCAATGCAATTTCATGGAGGGCGCCCTACCAGGGGGGGAAAAAACTCAGGGATCAGATCAACCGCCAGGAAGTGGAGTATGTGGACATGCATTTGTCCCATGTGGCCCAGACCGTGGGGGCTGGTTTTTTTGGCAAAGTTGATGTGGCAATTGTGGAAGCCACCCAGATCACCCCGGACGGCAGGGTCTATCTTTCCGCCTCCATCGGGGCTTCTCCCACCTGGCTGGCCTGTGCAGACAAGGTGATTATAGAGCTTAACCATTGCCATTCACCCCGCTTAAGTGAACTGGCCGATATTTTTATAATGCCGCCCCCGCCCAGACGCAGTCCCATTAACGTGCACACTCCCCTGGCCAAAATTGGCTGGCCCTATGCCCAGGTGGACCCAAAAAAGGTTGTGGGCATCGTGGAAAATAATGAACCGGATCAGGTGGAGGCCTTTAGCCAGGAGGATGAAACCAGCAAAAAAATTGCTGACCATGTGATTGAATTTTTGCTGAACGAAAAACTGGCCGGTCGAATTCCCCCTAATTTTTTTCCCCTCCAGGCCGGGGTGGGCAATACATCCAATGCTGTGCTGGCGGGTTTGGGGCGCCATCCTGATATCCCGCCCTTTTACATGTATTCGGAAGTCTTCCAGGATTCAATGATGGACCTCATCGATGCGGGAAAGCTTTTGGGTGCCTCTGCCACCTCCCTTACCATTGTGCCGGAAAAGCTGAAACAGATCGAGGATAACATGGATTTCTACAGCCAGAAGATTGTGCTGAGACCCCAGGAGATATCCAATAATCCAGGTATTATTCGCCGCCTGGGGGTGGTGGCCATGAACACGGCCCTTGAAATGGATATCTACGGCAATGTAAATTCCTCCCATGTGCTGGGCACCCATGTGATGAACGGGGTGGGGGGCAGCGGCGAGTTTGCCCGGAACAGTCATTTGTCCATTTTTATGACCCCTTCCATTGCAAAGAACGGAAAAATTTCCACGGTGGTTCCCATGGTTCCCCATGTGGACAATAATGAACATTCGGTCCAGATCCTGGTAACTGAACAGGGACTGGCAGATTTAAGAGGGCTGGGTCCGCTGGAGCGGGCAGACAAAATCATCGATACCTGTGCCCATCCCTCATACCGGCCCTATCTAAGGTCCTATATAGCCAATGGAACCTGCGGTCATATCTGCCACGATCTCACCCGTTGTTTTGAACTCCACCGTAATTTTAAGGAATATGGAGCCATGCTGCCAAAGATATAGTTCTAATCCATAACAGGATTGATTTTTAAGGTGTAACCCTGTAAGGGTAATAGGTAAATTGATGCATCAATCTATTGGGAGAAACCCATGCGCCTTGAGTGTGACGGTCTGAAATATACATATCCCGGGTCCGAGGTTGCAGTCATCGACAACCTTAGTTTTTCCATGACAGAACCCGGGTTCAACGCTGTGTTCGGGCCATCGGGAGTGGGAAAAACATCCCTTGCAAAACTTGTGGTCAAGGGAAATCGGTCGGAAGGCAGGATCTCCACATTTGGTATTGAAACCATACTCTATTCCTATAACCAGGAAAGGCTGCCGGGCTGGTCAAGTACAGGCAGCCACTTGAACAAGGTCTGCCCTTCGGGCAGGGAGGCCTTGAAAGAAGAACTCATCGAAATCTTCAAGCTGAACCCGATCCTGGACGCACGGTTTTCCCAGCTTTCCATGGGCCAGCAGAATCGCATGAACCTCATCCGCTACCTGATCCAGGATTTTGATTTGCTGATTTTGGATGAAAGCCTGGCCAATGTGGATGAGGCCCTGCGGGAAACCATTATCCTTGCAGTGAAAGCGCTTTTCCCGGAAAAAATGTTTCTATATATTTCCCACAACTTAATGGAAGTGGCCAAGTTCTGCAGGGATATCCTGGTCCTGAGCGAGCCTGTTAAACAAAAGGGAAGTTTTATGGTGAGGGGCAAGGATTACAACATGGGCTATACCCTTGACAAACAAGCCTTTGAGACCGGTATGCTGGAGATAATGGATGCTTTTTAGGCGGATATATCAGTTTTTGATTGTCTATTGTCTGGGGCTGGTCTGTCTTTTGGGAATTAAAAAAGTTCTGACCCTGTCCGATTATGTGATTCCGGGGGTATCCCTTATCCTTGAAACAGCCGGACGGGTTTCCAACGGTTATTTTTTTGATGTATTAAACACCCTTTCCGTGACAATTTTGGGGCAGATTATTTCCATAATCATGGCATTTACCGTGGGCATCATGGGCCGGAAATCTTCCTGGGCAGGTTCCTTTATCAAGGTAATGGCCTATAATATTCAGG
>DAOWDR010000423.1 GCA_030638935.1 Desulfobacteraceae bacterium
AGAACCGAAGTCATTGACCAGGGGTGTGGCAAACACTTGGAGGCCTGCTTTATATTTGGCTCCATGGGACAATACTACCTTGATAAAAATATTGGGAGAGAAATTTTAATTAATGAAGCCATTGAAGTACTCAAAAAATGTAGGGATGACGGACTGGTCACTCAGCCGGCAACTTCCCAGAACCCCTCGGGAATGTGCAATTGCTGTGGGGATTGCTGCGGTGTATTGGGGGCCATAAAAAAACATCCTGCGCCGGGAACCATTGTATTCTCAAATCATATCGTAAATGTTACCAACCAGGATTGCACTGGATGCGAACTCTGCCTGGAAAGGTGCCAGATGGATGCCCTGTCTCTGAATGAAGACGGGGTGATTGAAATTTCAAAAAACCGGTGTATTGGGTGCGGACTCTGTGTTACCACCTGCCCGGTTGAAACCCTCAAGCTCATTGACAAACCAAAAATGGAGCTGCGGATACCGCCTGCAAGCATGGGAGAACAGATGATGGGGATGGCCAAAAGCAGAGGTATCTTATAAAGCCCACACATATATATTGGAACTATGGGGGGAAAATATATTTTTTTTAAGGGATGGCAAACAATTTTCCTTGACTGGCCATGGGTAAGAATATTACAATTTAAGTAAGTTGAAATCAAATTCACTATTCATTTCTCCTGGCAATTGTCAATGCATTGTCCCTGGTCTGCCGGAGATTCCATCTCCATACTTAATTGTGCATTAATTTTCTCTGGTCGGTCTTTTTTATAAAAGTGTGTGCGGTATAAACCATTTTTTAAAGGAGGAGAATTATGAGAATCCAACCAAAAAAAATCATCTGTGCCGTTGATTTTTCTGATTTTTCCCATCTTATCCTGTCCTACGGCAGAGCCCTGGCCTCGGAGTTCCACGCCAGGCTCTATGTTTGTCATATCCTATCGGACATGGTGATGCTGTCCAGTCATGGACAAGCCTATATTGCCTCGAACAAGGTTGCAGAGGAACGATTGGAAAATGCAAAAGCCATCCTAGGGGACCTGGTTAAAAAACATGGAGTAGATGCCCAAATTATTGTATCCCTGGGCCACCCGGCCGATGAGATTACACAAATCGTTCAGGAAAAAAATATTGATCTTGTCATTGCAGCCACCCACGGCGGCTCCGGAATCAAACGGTTTTTAATTGGTTCGGTCACAGATCGTCTGGTCAAAACCCTTACCTGTCCGCTTCTGGTGCTCCATACCCAGAAGGATCACCCCTCCTTTCCTGATCTTTTCAGGATTCCCCTTGGACGAATCATTGTGGGGTGCGATTTTTCCCAGGAGTCTGATCTGGCCTTTGAATATGGACTGAGCCTGGCCCAGGAATTCCAGGCGGAACTGCATCTGGTCCATGTGATAAAACCGGCAAAACATATTGAACTGACCACTGCGGATTATATGAAAATCCAGGAAGGGGATTACCTGGGGTGGAACCAATCTGATCTTTTAGAGCTACAGGAAAAAACCAAGGAGGAGGAATGGGAGAGAAGAAGCAGTCTATTAAGCGGCATTGAGCGAAGGCTTTCCCAAATGGTGCCCGAAGAAAGCCGTAATTGGTGCACACCGGTAATCACCCTGCTCGAAGGGCAACCCTACAATGAATTGATCCATTATGCCGAAATAAAAAAAATGGACATGATTGTGCTGGGGGTCCATGGCCACAGTCTTCTGGAACAATTTTTAGTGGGTTCCACAACAGACCGGGTCATAAGCCGTGCTGCCTGTCCGGTTCTAGCGGTCCGCAAGCTGCCCTAAGCATAAAAGCTAAGCCGGCCACATAAAAAGCTGTTCAAACCATTCTCTTTCGGCTGTAAAAATGATATATTTGCCAGAATCTTTACAGAAAATAAAAATTTATTTTAAGGATACAAGGCATATTTCATGACATCATTTAAAGCAAACGGACTCCCCCTTCTGGTCGGCAGTCTTCCCATGGACGATCACAAGGCAGCAGCAAAGCTTGTGATGGAGCATACCCCGCAAATCCCTTTATGGGTTCAACTGCCCCTATTCAGGGAAGAGGGCATGATCAACCAGTTTCTTACCGGACTCCCCGGACTCACGGTCAAAAATGGCAAACACTTTCTGGACACCCAGAAAATTAATTTTGATGACGAATTTTTGGCTTTTTTTGAAGATTATCTTGCCCTGTCCCAACCAGGGTCTGACCTGGATGGTTCCCGGTTTGCCTTTTCAAGTGAAACCGGGAAAGGTTTTTCTGAATTTTTAAATCAGGTGGATAACAAGAAAGGCTCATTTATTGCTCTCAAGGGGCAGGTCACCGGCCCCATCACCTTTGGCACAAGTGTCAAGGATGAAGAGGATAAGGACATTTTTTACAATGACCAGTTAAGGGATGCTGCTGTCAAAAAACTGGCCCTCAACGCCAGGTGGCAGGCAAAGGCCATGGCAGAACGCGGGGCTGTGCCTATTATTTTCCTGGATGAACCGGCCCTGGCCGGGTTTGGTACATCTGCCTATATCACCATTTCCAAGGAAGATGTCATTGAAAGCATTGAAGAGATTGTCCGGGAAATCCATGGGGAAAAAGGCCTTGCAGGGGTCCATGTCTGTGCAAATACAGAATGGGACATGCTCCTTGGATCAAACATTGATATCATCAGTTTTGATGCCTTTTCCTTTTTTGATAAATTCATTCTTTATCCGGAAATGATAAAGGACTATTTAAATAGGGGCAAGATCCTGGCCTTTGGTATTGTCCCGACTGCCGATGCCCAAACCATTGCCAAACAGACCACCAAGGGTCTGGTGGAAAAATTTGAGGGCCAGGTAGCTCAATTGATGACCCTGGGGTTTGATAGAAAAACCATTATTGAGCAGGCCTTTATTACCCCCAGCTGTGGAACGGGCTCCATTGATTTTGAATCTGCCAAAAGAGTATTGCAGTTGACAAAACAAGTTGCTGCCGCTGTCCAGGCAAAATAAAAACCATTTGTTAAATAAAAAAGTTCTGCGCCCTGGTGCAGAACTTTTTTTATTGGTTCTCCTCCAGGGCTTGTGTTGAGAAGTCCTGGGTATTTCGATCAAGAAGTTCAAAATACCGGGGATATGCCTTAATGCACTCGGCCATGATATGCTCCCAGGGCAGGTCGGTAAAACTGCCGTGGTCAACCACATATTCCATGTGCTGATTTCCCCCCATATCAAAAGGGTGGAAAATGGAATCATTTATGCCGTCAAACTCCAGGGGCCGCACATTAAAATTTTGGCATAGACTCAGGTTAAAGGCCGGAGTAGCCTTCACCCATTTTCCATTGAGATAAATTTCCGAGTACCCGTGCCAGACAAAAAGGTCGGTCCCCATCATTTCCCGAAGTTTTTTTGTGTTCAAATGGTTTTTCACATCGGCAAACCCCAGTCGGGCAGGTATACCCTGGCTCCTGGCACAGGCGGTCAGAAGCACGGCCTTGGCCACACAATACCCCTCCCCTTTTTTTAATATATGGCTGGCCTTCATTGCAGATTTTGCGGGTTCAATGCTGAAGGGGTTGTACCTGATTTTGTCCCGGACAGCATAATAAAGTTTCAAAGCTTTGTCCAGATCACTTGCCTGGCCGTTGCAGGCAAGGCTTGCAAAACTGTTGATCTCGGGGTGGTCCTTGTCAATATAATAGGTGGCTAAAAGATTAGATTCCATTGCCATGCCGCTCCTGTTGCATAGTTTATCATTGTTTCACATTTCCAGACAAACTTTTTTATACCCATTGTGCCGAATTAAATCAATGCAGCATTTTTGTATCTAGACACATAAGTGTTCCACTCCATGAGACAAACACAGGACAGATCACGCCCTGGCCAGGGAGATGGGAAAAGTTTTTCGCCATTTGGAGATTGGCATGCTTTATGCTTTTTCATAATTTTAATTGTAGATCCCGTTAGCATAACCAAACACCCAACCACGGGCAGGTGTCCCATGACAAAACCATATGGCAGACGAACCAGAAAAAAAGTTAATGAAATCCTCAGGGGATCGCTTCAAATGGAGGCTTTAACACTTCTTGAACTTATCCCGGATGAACAATTGATTGGGCATCTTTTCTCCCATTTTTATGTAAATGACGAACTGATAAAATTCAGGAGTATTACAGCCATGGGGGAACTGGGGCTTAGGCTTGCCACAAAACAAATGGAAAAGGCAAGAATATTGATGCGGCGGATCATGTGGAACCTGAATGATGAATCCGGGGGCATTGGCTGGGGGTCGCCCGAAGCCATGGGACAAATTTTATGCAAAAGTCCGGAGCTGGCCATGGAGTTTAAATCCATTTTGTTTTCATACCTGGATCCCAAGGGGAATTTTATAGAGCACCATGCACTTCAAAGGGGAGTATTGTGGGGAATTGGAACCTATCTGAAAGCTGAACCCCATAAGTTAAATGATACCATCAAGGGATTGATTTTCTCCCACCTTCACTCATTTGACCCTATCAAACGGGGATATGCCATCCGGGCTCTGATCAATGCGGGCAGCTTCAACTCCAGTATTGTGCCGGAACACATTCTGACTGATTCTGAACAAATTGACGTTTTTAATGGCTGGAATTTTGTAACAACCCCTATCTGTGACATTGCCCATGCCAGTGATGTCAAAAAAGTAATTGCCTGATTTTTCCATAAAATTAAAACACTGGCACAATAGTTGTATTATGAAAGCCAGAAGACAAATTAATTTGGCCTTGTATGTGCGAAATCATGGAAAAGGATCATGAAAGAGAAGACTTATGCTTAAAAAAAAATGTGATAAAAACATTGCACGGACCATTGAACTGGCTAATCAGATGATAAAGCTTGCTCAAACCGGTTACGAGCAACAGGAAGACCCAGGATGCGGAGTATTGTATGGTATCCTTCTGGATTCCGGTTATAAGCTTCTCGATCTGGCCCAAAAGGAAAAGCATGCACATATTCAAAAAGGCTGGTGGGACAACAATATTAACAAGGAGATGATTTAATGAAGACCTATGTATGTTCAGTTTGTGGTTATTCTATTGAAGGTGATGATGCACCTGAAAAATGCCCCCAGTGCGGCGCTGGCAAATCAAAATTTTCTGTCCAGGAAGGAGATCTTGTCTGGGCCGATACCCATACCATTGGCGTAGCCCAGGGGGTTGACAGCGAAATACTCCAGGGACTTAAAGACAATTTCATGGGAGAATGCACGGAAGTTGGTATGTACCTTGCCATGAGTCGCCAGGCAGATCGGGAGGGTTATCCTGAAGTGGCAGAAGCTTACAAACGGATTGCATTTGAAGAAGCAGAGCATGCAGCAAAATTTGCAGAGCTTCTGGGTGAAGTGGTAGAAGCTGATACCAAGGCAAATCTTACTGCCAGGGTTATGGCCGAATATGGTGCCTGCAAAGGGAAGAAAGAGATTGCCGTCAAAGCCAAGGAACTGGGATATGACGCCATCCATGATACAGTCCATGAAATGTGCAAGGATGAAGCACGGCACGGCATGGCATTTAAAGGACTGCTCGACCGTTTTTTTTAAATAAAGGGCATATGCACCCATGAAAATACCTGTTTTTGATATGGCTGAGTGCATACTTTGTGAAATCTGCGTCGAGCTGGCACCCCATGGGTTCCGGATAAACGACGCAGGTTTTGTAGAGGTATTGCCCCTGGATGATTATTCGGACGAAGATATCCATGAGGCAATAAAAAACTGCCCCAAGGATTGTATTACCTGGGAATAAGTATCCCTTCTTTATGCCCTGGGTTTTATTCTTTCCAACGTATAACCCTGTTCCCATAGTCAATGGTAAAACTAAACTGCTGTAAAAAATCCTGGCCCAGCAATCCCTGAAAATCTAAAGGAACACCCTTTTGCTCAAGCACCATTATTTTAGGGGATTTTAATATCTTTGGACCCACTTTTATATGTTGAACATTCACAAGTTTTGTTCTCAGAATTCCGCCGCCGGCAACCATTACAGCGCTGGTTTCACCGGTATTGATATTCAATTGCTCTGCCACAAAGTGATTCACTGAGGTAATGGATGCACCCGTGTCCAACAGCAGCACGATGGTAACTTCTTTGTTGGAATATTTTATGGTCACCGGAACCAGAATCCTGTTCCTGGAAATGACTATTGGCGTTTTCAAGGCTTCCAGCCGCTTTTGCCTTTTTATCTCCTGCTCTTTTTTTCTTTCAGCTTCTTCCTGCTGCTCAAATCTTTCAAGATCGGCCCGGGTTTTCATTTTCAGTTTTTCGATTTCTTCTTGCTCCTGCCGGATCAATTCATCTTTCTGTTCTTCATTGAGGTGATCATATCTTTCCTTGTGAACTTTTGTTTTGTCCGTCTGAAGGTTAGGGACCAAAGACAAATCGTCCGTAAAGGTTTTTACATTATTTTTGTCAATATATTCATAGAATTCACTTTTCAAAGGGACAGGGTTCAGCCATAAAAAAACCAGAAACAGGAGAAATGAATACTTTTTAAAACTTACCATGGAAAAGATCATACAATATTTCAAATTAAAAACCGAGCACTATAATTTCTTCTCAGAGTATTGGATTTAATAAAAAAGCATTGCACCTGATACACAAATGTGTCAATAAGAGTTCGAAGAATAAAAATTTGTCAACCCGTTGATATTGGAACCATTTGCAATGAAAAATTTTACCCATTCCCTTCTGGACCGGGACAACCTCAACCTTGTCCTGGACAACCTCAAATTAGGTGTTATTGCCCATACCCCTGAACGTATCATCACGGTTTTTAATAAGGAAGCCGAAAAAATCACCGGTTATAAAAAAGAAGAGGTGATCGGAAAAGACTGCCATATTGTTTTCCAGGCCCCCTTTTGCGGGTCCAAATGTTCTTTTTGCGAAAAAACCCCTGATCTAATGTCTGAAACCAAAGAATACCCGGTCACCACCATCACCAAAACCGGTGAAACCCGTCACCTGGACATGACGGTATCTGCCATCCTAGATAATGCAGGCATACTTAAAGGGGTAATTGCCTCTTTCAAGGATATGACCGATTCCATCCAAACCTCACTTCGGGCTGAAAACCTGTCCAATTTTGCCGGAATCATCGGCAAGGACAAGAGCATGCAGGATATTTTCCGACAGATCAGGGATGTAGCCCTGTACAATTACCCGGTCCATGTGTCCGGAGATACCGGAACCGGTAAGGAGAGGGTGGCCTATGCCATCCATGACATTTCCTCCTACGGCACCGGGGCCTTTGTGCCGGTAAACTGCGGTGCCATCCCCGAAGGAATAGTGGAAAGCGAATTATTCGGCCATGTTAAAGGCGCATTCTCCGGCGCAGTAAAGGAAAGAAAGGGAAGGTTTGAACTGGCCCACAAGGGTACCCTTTTTCTGGATGAGGTGGCTGAACTTCCATTAAAAACCCAGGTCAAGATCCTAAGGTTCCTCCAGGAAGGCTCCTTTGAAAAAGTTGGTGGGGAGAAAAAAGTATCCGTGGATGTACGGATTATCAGTGCCACAAACAAAAACCTCAAAGAGGAGGTGAAGAACGGCCGGTTCAGGGAAGACCTGTACTATCGGCTCAATGTCATCCCCATTCACCTGCCCCCCCTGCGAAAACGCCAAAGTGACATACCCCTTCTGGCCACCCATTTTCTTGCGGAAGCAGAGCAGGAAAGCGGGAACAAGGTTCCGGCTCTTGCCCCGGAAACCCTCGATTTTATGATGGATTATAAATGGCCTGGCAATGTCAGGGAATTAAAAAATGTGATCCAATTTTCCGTGGTCCGGTCCAGGAGTGACAAAATTCTGCCCACAGACCTGCCCATGGATCTCACCGGAGATATCCGGATACCCCTGAGCCCTCCGCCCTCCCCTGACCTGGCAGAGATCCCCCTGGCCCGGGGCAAGCTGACCATTGAATTGGTAAAAACCGCCCTGACAAAAACCGGAGGCAACAAATCAAAGGCAGCCCGGGTGCTGGGAGTGGGTCGGGCCACCCTTTACCGGTTTCTGGCCCAGAACGAGACGGTTAAAGACTATGCCAGCCACATTTAATAGACCCAAAACCAGGTGAACTTCAAATTTCATATTTTCTCAATTTCATTATTATTTAGCATTTAATATAAAAAGCAATGCAACTTTTCCCCCGTCAAGGAAAAATCAAAACAGTTTAGTCTGAACAAAAAACTGACAGCAAAGGCAGAAGGGATTTGCACGTTGACAGCCCCCACTTTGTGGTATATGTTTAATCAATATTTAAACTAATAATTAAAAAGAGCAAACATGCACAGCAATAACTTCAAAGAAATCAGATCACGACTTGCCAAAACCCAGAAAGAACTGGCCCAGCTTCTCGGTATTTCCATAAAGGCAATCCACAGTTATGAACAGGGCTGGCGCAAGATTCCCCATCACGTTGAACGCCAGCTCCTTTTTCTGGTTTCCCGGGTTATAAACGGAGACAAACCCAATATAAAATGCTGGGAGGTCCAAAAATGCCCGGAAAACAAACTGACAAAATGCCCGGCCTGGGAATTTAATTCAGGAGATTTGTGCTGGTTTATCAACGGAACCAAATGCAGTGGTAAAGCCCATAAATCATGGGACAATAAAATGGAAGAATGCAGGAAGTGTAATGTTTTTATAAAATTTTTTGAAAATGAGAAAGGGATACTAACCAATGGATGAATTTATAATGAACAACCTAGCTTGCCACACAGAGCGGGAAGCCATCTCCGAACATAGGCAGGAACTTCCAAAGGTAATTGACCAGATCATGGCTTCCATGGCAGATGACACCTGTTTTGCCCACATCGGAGATGAACCCATCCATTTTACCACATCGGTGAAGGAAATGATCGACAAATTCAGGGAGATCCTTTTTCCAGGCTACTTTGCCAGGGAAAAAATAGATGCGGCCAACCTCCTTTATAATACAGGCCAGGCAGTGTCCCAGCTCTATGATATCCTCTCTGAACAGATCATCCATGTCCTGCGCCATGACTGCCTCCGGTATGAACTGCGATGTGCGGAATGCGAACCCCGGGGCAATGACGTGGCCCTGGAAATAATCCAAGCCATCCCAAACCTGCGCCGTGCCCTTGCCCAGGACGTCAAAGGGGCATATGATGGTGATCCTGCTGCAAAGAGCCATGATGAAGTTATTTTTTCCTACCCCGGCCTCTATGCCATAACTGTTTACCGAATTGCAAACCTTCTGTACAAACAAAAGATCCCCCAACTGCCCAGGATCATGTCGGAACATGCCCACAGTCTTACGGGTATTGATATTCACCCCGGGGCAACCATTGGCAATAAATTTGTAATTGACCACGGCACTGGTGTTGTGGTGGGGGAGACCTCGGTAATTGGCAACAATGTCCGGATTTACCAGAATGTAACCATTGGCGCCCTGTCCCTGCCGCCCAACGCAGGCGAAAAACTCAGGGACGCCAAACGCCACCCCACAATTGAAGATGATGTCATCATTTACTCCGGCGCCACCATCCTGGGGGGAGACACTGTCATAGGCGCCCGGTCTGTGGTGGGGGGCAATGTCTGGCTGACAAACTCGGTGCCTGACGATACCAAGGTATTTATGGAATCCCCCCACCTCATCTATAAAAACCAGGAAAAAGAAAAGGAATCCCTCCATGAAAATCCTGCCTGATATCACTAAAACCTGCGGCAACACCCCCCTGGTCTTTCTTGAGAAAGCATCCAGGGAATCCGGGGCAAACATCTATGGCAAGCTGGAATTTTTTAATCCCATGTCCAGCGTCAAGGACCGCATCGGACTTGCCATGATCCAAGACGGCTTCAAAACCGGAAAAATCAACAACAATACCACTATTGTGGAACCAACCTCTGGTAATACAGGTATTGCCCTGGCCTTTGTTTCAAGGGTGAAGAACCTGAAACTTATACTGACCATGCCCGAAACCATGAGTGTGGAACGCCAGCAATTGCTCAGGCACCTGGGGGCACAGCTGGTATTAACACCGGGTCCGGAAGGAATGAAAGGAGCCATTGCCCAAGCCCAAAAAATTGTAGAGACCACTGCCGATGCCTTTATGCCGGATCAGTTTTCCAACCCGGCAAACCCGGAAATCCATCGTCAAACAACAGGACCGGAAATATGGGAGGCCACCCAGGGCAAAATTGATATATTTGTGGCTGGCGTGGGTACCGGAGGCACCATAACCGGTGTCTCGGAAATCCTGAAACAAAAAAATCCAAACCTTTTGTCCGTTGCCGTGGAACCGGCTGATTCACCGGTCATTTCCGGCGGTTCCCCCGGCCCCCACAAGATCCAGGGAATTGGGGCGGGATTTATCCCGGCCAATTTAAATACGGCAATCATTGACCAGATTGTCCTGGTTGAATCAGAGGATGCCTTGGCTGGCTCAAAACAATTGGCAAAGGATAACGGTATCCTCTGCGGGATTTCTTCGGGTGCTGCCTTTTATGCAGCCAGAAAAGTTGCAAAGGATAATCCCGGTAAAACCATTGTCTTTGTTGTTTGCGATACAGGAGAACGGTATATCAGCACCGACCTGTTTGCCATCTGATTTGCCTAGGGATTAACGGAGATTTTTTTAATTCACCATAGGCATCATGATTTCAGCAATTTTCTTTCCTTTAACAGAGGAATGGGATCAACAATATGCTTGGGAAACCATTTTTTCTGGTTTTCAGCTCCCAGGGCCATGGACAGCAATTCTGAAAAATGGAAGGCTGGAATGGGATTTTTAATGGCACACCGGATCTCAAGATTGAGGTGGCACATGGCACAGGCTGTGACCAGGCACTCGGCTCCTGCATCCATGGCCCGGGAAATAATCCGGGTAACCACTTTTTCCGAAAGTTTTGGCTTGGCAACGGACAGATAGGTACCACAACACTGGGTCTCATACCCATAGGAGATCACATCTGCTCCCAGACCGGACAGGGCATCCTCCATTAGTCCATAATGGGAAGGTTCCCGTCTTAAATCCGGGGGCATGGACAGCATACACCCATAGTATGGGGCAACCTTGATCCCTTTCAGCTGTTTTTCAGGATCTGCTATATAATCCTTGAGTTGGATCCGTTTGAATAGTTCGAAAAAATGAATGATTTCAAGATCCGGATCAAAGGGTCTTCCCCAGTCCTCTTCATATTTTTTCTGCAGATCTGCATCATTTTTCAATTTCAGGTGGGATTGTTTTAAACGGATCAGACAGCTGGGACAGGCAATGAGCAGGGGTTGCCCCTTGGGAACAAGGGAAAGGTTTCGAAGGGGAAGATTGTGGGCCACCCCATGGTTTATACTATGAGCGGACGAGGAGCCACAACAATTCCAATCATCAAGTTCTGCGAGTTCAATATCCACCATGTCGCAAAATTTCAATAATGACAATGTATTTTCATGACCGGATGCCTTGAGAGAACATCCGGGAAAAAAGGAATAGGTTGTCTTTCCCATGGCAAAGATCCGTATATAAAATGATTTATCGGTTAATAACTACTACCAGGTATTTATTTGTAATTTATTTTTTAAATATCTTTACAAGGGCTTTTTTGTCCTTGATTTTGGAAGGGGTTAGATCCAGTTTTCGTTTTCTTAGCATTTTCAGGCCCACTCCCATATCACTTAAAAAATCCCGTTTCTTTAGCTTATAACGCATCATAATCTCAAGTTTGTGGGTCCGGCCATATTTTTCAACGGTTTTCAAAACCTCGTTATGAAAATTTAAAATGTCCGGTTCCCCGATCTTTACCCCCTGGGCCAATGCTTTTTCCCTAAGCCCGTCCATGACCGAAGGGATGTCAATTGCCATGGGGCAAAAGCTGCAACAGGTGTTGCAGCCCACGCAAACCCAAATGGTGGAAGACTCCAAAGCCTTTTTTTCCAATCCCATCTGGACCAGTCGCAAAAGAACGTTGGGAGGATAATCCATACCCTCCACAAAGGGGCAGGCGTTACTGCAGGTTCGGCAATGGAGACAGGCATTAAAATTAATACCCGACCTCTTTTGGATATCCCTTGCCAGATCTCCATGGCCTTTTTTCAATTGGATCATACCACTTTGCCATCTTTCCAAAAGGGAGACATGGCCCTTAATTTTTCAATGGTTGGTACCATGGTTGTAACAATGTGATCCATTTCGTCCTTTGTATTATAATGGGACAGGGAAAAACGGATGGTACCGTGGGCAGACTTGAAAGGAACTTCCATGGCCATGAGAACATGGGAGGGATCCAAAGACCCTGAGGTACAGGCTGAACCCGAGGAAGCACAGATACCTTCCCGGTCCAAAAGCAAAAGAATGGATTCGCCCTCCACTGCGTCAAACCCTATTGACAAAGTATTGGGCAGCCGATTATCCAGCACACCGTTTACCGAGGTGCTTGTAATTTTTTCCAGCAACCGGGATTGAAGATAATCCCTCAGTTCTCTTACCTGGGTATTCATCACTCCTAAATTTTCTTTAGCCAATTGACAGGCTTTGCCAAGGCCGATGATGAAAGCGGTATTTTCAGTTCCACCCCTGCGGCCGCCTTCCTGGTGGCCACCAATGAGATAGGGAGTAAATTTGAATCCCTTTTTGACATAGAGCACGCCAATACCCTTGGGGCCATGGATCTTATGTCCTGACAAGGAAAGCATGTCCACCCCAATCTTTTTCACATCAATATCTATCTTGCCTGTGGCCTGGACGGCATCGGTGTGAAATATTATCCCTTTTTCATTTGCTTTTTTGGCCACTTCTTCAATGGGGAAGATCACGCCGGTCTCGTTATTGGCCCACATGAGAGAAATAATAGCAGTATTTTCCGACATGCTCTCGTATAAAATCTTGGTGTTCAGCTGACCTTTCTTATCAACCGGCACAAAGGTGACCTCATACCCCTGTTTCTTGGCAAGATGGGAAAAAAGGTTTTTCACGGCCGGATGTTCCACATTGGAGGTAATAATATGTTTTCTTTCAGGAAAGGCATTAATTGCGGCAAAGATGGCTGCGTTA
>DAOWDR010000225.1 GCA_030638935.1 Desulfobacteraceae bacterium
AAGTACCATATCCAGACATCGGGCCGGTCCCTTCATTCCCAGGATATTCAATTTAATGATATCCGAACCTCCCTCCAGGGATTGTGTGCCATTTACGATAATTGCAACAGCCTTCACACCAACGCCTTTGACGAGGCCATTACCACGCCTTCGGCAGAATCGGTGAGAAGGGCCCTGGCAATCCAGCTCATCATCAACCGGGAATGGGGACTTGCCAAGAATGAGAATCCTCTCCAGGGAAGCTTTATCGTGGACGAACTGACAGACCTTGTGGAAGAGGCTGTTCTCATTGAGTTTGAACGGATTACGGAACGGGGCGGGGTCCTGGGTGCCATGGAAACCGGTTACCAGCGGGGTAAAATTCAGGAAGAGTCCATGTATTACGAGCATTTAAAACATTCAGGGAAATTTCCCATCATTGGTGTCAACACCTTTGAAGACCCGGATGCCAATTATGCGGATATGGCCAACCACCTGGAATTGTCCAGGGCAACGGATGATCAGAAGGACGAGCAGCTTGAACGGCTGAACAGCTTTAAAACAGCCCATGCAAGCGAATCGGAACAGGCCCTTGATGCTTTAAAGCAGACCGCCCTGAACGGAGGGAATCTTGTTGCCCAGCTCATGGAAGCGGTAGGTTGCTGTTCCCTGGGCACCATTACCCAGGCATTGTATGAAGTGGGCGGCAAATACAGAAGAAATATGTAATATTTTTGGATTTATCTGTGAAACAAGCCTAAGGCTATAGGTTTAAAATTCAAGTTTTAATTGAGGAGAAACAATGAATAAAGCAGTCATAGTTAGCGCAACACGCACGCCCCTGGGCAGTTTTGGCGGGACATTGAGCAAGATCGGCGCCACTGATCTTGGTGCCCATGTAATTAAGGAAGCCATCAGACGGGCCAATATAGATGATAAACAGGTTGACGAATGTATAATGGGCATAGTTTTGCCCTGCGGGTATGGACAGAACCCCGGCAAACAGGCTGTTGTTAAGGCAGGGCTTCCCTGGGAAGTGGAAGCAATAACCATTAATAAAGTCTGCGGATCATCCCTTAAGGCTGTTATGCTGGCAGCCCAGGCGATTCAGTGCGGGGATGCCGATGTGGTGGTGGCCGGTGGTATGGAAAATATGAGCATGGCCCCCTATTATATGGACAAGGCCCGCTGGGGCCACCGCATGGGACCGGGGAGGATTGAAGATCATATGATCCACGACGGGCTCTGGGATATTGTTAATGATTTTCACATGGGCATGTCCAATGAACTTTGCTGCGAGCGTTGGGAAGTGACAAGGGAAGATCAGGACAGATTTGCGGCCGAGTCTTATAAGCGTGCCAATGCTGCCGTGGCAGCCGGCAGGTTCAAGGATGAGATTGTTCCTGTTTCCGTGCCCCAGAGAAAAGGTGATCCCAAGCTTTTTGATACAGATGAATGCCCCCAGGAGTCCGGCTATGAATTTTTGGCCAAGATGAAACCGGCCTTTAAGAAGGATGGGGTGGGAACCGCCGGCAATGCCTCCATTATTTCCGATGGCGCATCAGCCCTGGTGGTCATGAGCGAACAAAAGGCCAGGGAATTGGGCTGCACCATCATGGCCACCATCGGTGCCCAGGCTTCCTTTGCCATTGACATGAAATATGTCCTCATGGCGCCCATTTATGCCATTCCCAAGGTATTGAAAAAACAGGGACTTGGCATTTCCGATATTGATCTGTTTGAGATCAACGAGGCCTTTGCCGGTACTTCCGCCGGAATTAACAAGGTTCTGGACTTAAATCCTGAAATAGTAAACGTCAACGGTGGCAGTGTGGCTTTAGGCCATCCCATTGGCGGCTCTGGAGCCAGGGTGCTTACGACCTTGCTTCATGAAATGGAAAAGAGGGATGTCAAGACAGGTCTTGCATCTCTTTGTCTGGGCGGCGGCGAGGCCGTGGCCCTGATCGTTAATCGTTAAAGTTTAGTCAATAATGTTTCATTAATAATTGATAAAATAATATGCTTCTCACCGTAAAAGGGTGAGAATGGCATGGGAAAAGGAGACAAAATGGGTGTTGAAAAATTTGGTGTTATAGGTTCCGGTCAGATGGGAAACGGGATTGCCCAGGTGGCAGCTGCCAGCGGCCTCAATGTTTTGATGAGCGATATCCAGCAGGATTTTTGTGATAAAGGCATGGCAACCATCGCCAAAAATCTGGATAGAATGGTCTCCAAGGGCAAACTGGATGAGGGCCAAAAAGAGGCGATTCTTGGCAGGATTGAGACCACCACCGATCTTGGGGACATGGCAGGAGTTGATTTTGTTGTGGAAGCTGCCGTTGAACGGGAAGACCTGAAATTCAAAATTTTTGAGGACCTGGACAAAATCTGCCCCCCCCATGTGATTTTATCCACCAATACCTCTTCCATACCCATTGGCAGAATTGCCGCCAGAACTTCCCGGCCTGAAAAAATTATTGGCATGCATTTCATGAATCCCGTGCCCGTGATGAAACTTGTGGAAGTGATAAAGGGTATTGCAACCTCCCAGGAAACCTTTGATTTGACCTGGGAGTTGTGTGAAAAATTTAATAAAACCCCGGCCGAGGCCAATGATTTTCCAGGCTTCATTGCCAATAGGATTCTCATGCCCATGATCAATGAAGCCATTTTCTGCATCTACCAGAGTGTGGGAAAAGTAGAAGATATTGATACGGTGATGAAACTTGGCATGAACCATCCCATGGGGCCTTTGGCCCTGGCAGATCTCATCGGTCTGGACACCTGCCTTGCTATTATGGAAACCCTTTATGACGGGTTTAAGGATTCCAAATACAGGCCCTGTCCTTTGCTGAGAAAATATGTTGAAGTTGGCTGGCTTGGCCGGAAAACCGGTAAAGGGTTCTATGATTATAAGTAGTAGCGAATACACCCGGCTTACCCCTGTATCCGAGATTGAAAAAAGGATACAGGGGCTTCAGCAGAGTTTGTCCACCAATGATATCTGCGGAGCCCTCATCGTTCAGAAAGCCGATCTTTTCTATTACACCGGTACCACCCAGCAGGGGTGGCTCTATGTGCCGGTCCAGGGAGACCCTGTCCTAATGGTTTTCAAGGATTTCCAACGGGCAAAGGCGGAGTCCGGGATCAAACAGATCCTTGCCCTGATCAGCCCCAAAAAAATTCCGGATACCCTGGCAGGACTTAAAATTTCATTACCGGACAGGTTGGGGCTGGAGCTGGATGTGATGCCCGCCAATATGTATCTCATGTTTAGCGAAATATTTAAAGAATCACGGATCATTGATATCTCAACCCAAATCCGTCTCCAGCGGGCCGTAAAATCCGGGTTTGAAATCAATTGTGTCAAAAAGGCATCTGTCCTGGCAGACCGGGTTGCCGCCAAGGTGCCGGAGTTGCTCAAGGCCGGAATGACGGAAGTCGAACTTGCCGGAATACTGGAGGCCCACGCCAGAAAATTGGGGCACCAGGGATTGATCCGCATGCGCATGTGGGACAACTACCTGTTTTACGGGCATATCATGTGTGGTGCAGGAGCTGCAGTTCCCGGTGCTTTTGCATCCCCCACCAGTGGGGTTGGTCTCAATTCCAATGTGGGACAGGGGCCTTCCTTTGCCGTAATTAAATCAAATGAACCAATTTTAGTGGACTATGTGTTTGCCTTTAACGGATACCTGAGTGACCATGCAAGAATTTTTTCCCTGGGAGAGATCCCCCAAGAGTTGCAAAATGGCCACAAGGCCATGCTCGAAATCCAGGAAGCAGTTAAAGGAAAAGCCATGCCCGGTACGGTTACAGGAGATCTATACGAGGCCATGATCGCCATGGCAGAAGAAAAAGGATACAAAGATAATTTCATGGGAGCCGCAGAACCCAAAATTCGGTTCACCGGCCATGGCCTTGGAATTGAACTGGACGAGTTTCCCTTTATTGCCAAAGGCCAGACCCTGGCCCTGGAAGAGGGTATGCTCATTGCCCTGGAACCCAAGGTAATTTTTCCGGGCAAAGGGGTGGTGGGGATAGAGAACACCCTTTTGGTCACCGACAAAGGTCTTGAATCCCTCACCCTATATCCCGATGCCATCACAGTGGTATGAGAGGATTCTTTTCACTGTTGCCTGGGGATAATTTGTGACATCCTTATCTTTGATTTAGGGGAATGGTATGTTTTTTGCTACATTATTTGTTTGTGAAAAACATATTTCTAAATTTTAAACTAAAATAAAGTATAAGGAGGGCACAGTGAATTTTAAAAAAATTTATTTACAGGTCATGTTTGCATTGGTTTTTTCGGTATTTTTATGCGGTTCTGCCTTGGCGGAAAATCTCGCCTACTTTCAAGCCAACACCAATTATCAAAGCATTTTTTCTGAGGATACAGATATATGGTCTTTGGATCCTGGAGTTGGTGGACAAGCCTACGATGCTGAGTTTTTAGCGATAGGATTGAGTGCAGACAGAACCAGGCTGTTCTTTGGGCTGCAAACCGGTATTGAATTAGAGCATGGGTCTGCTGTCACCGCCGATGGCGACACCCACCGTCCCGGAGACCTGGCAATTGATTTTGGAAATGATGATAACTGGGATTATGGCCTTAGGTTTTGGGAGTCCGGTTTTTCCCTTCTTAGTACAACAGGTTTTGATGGAAAGGAAGGATGGGATGATGTTGCTTATCTACCAGCGCATAGTGTATCCAGTCCATGGCG
>DAOWDR010000106.1 GCA_030638935.1 Desulfobacteraceae bacterium
ATAAGAATGACGATATTGAGGGGTTAATGGTGACAGCCAATGCGCCCATTGTGGATGAGACAGGCAACTTTCTGGGAATCGCAGGCATTGATATTCCCATCACATCCATTGTGTCGGACCTGACCTGGAAAAAGGCTAAAGAGAACAGAGATCCCGGGGCCATCCTTTTTGAGTTTATTATGGATAAAAATGGCAATCTCATTGCTTTTCCTGAATCCTGTTTTGATCTTTTCAGCCTTGGGACTGACCCAGGTGAATTCAAATATTCCCGGGATATTATAGACAAGAATCTTGTTGATTCCCGGAATCCGGCAATAAGAAAAGCTGTCAAACAAATTCTTGACAGCCCTGGAAGTCTGCTGAGTATCAAGCTGCATGGCGAAACTTATATATTGGCTGCCAGCCGCTTTTCTGAAACAGGATGGCATCTGGTTCTTGTTTCCAGGGAAAAGGATCTGCTTTCATCTGTTCATCAAACCCGGAAGGAGCTGGAAAAAAGCCTGACACAGATTTCAGGATATTATCTTAAATATTGCGCCCTCATTATTGCCCTGGCCATCCTCTTTATTTTCTTGGCCTTCAAAATCATCATCCGGCCCATCAAACAATTAACGGCTTTAACCCTGAAAGTATCTGAAGGTGATTTATCCATGGGGTCACAGGTCAGCAGCAAAAATGAGATCGGCGAACTGGCAGCGGCCCTCAACCAAATGATAGCAAAGATAAGCCTGTCTGAAAAAAATAAAACCTCCCATGCCCTGGCCCTTGAAAACCGGATTGACCAACTCAAGGGCCTCAACGAACACCTGGTCTTTTCTGAAGAGATGGAACGAAAATCCATTGCCGCAGATCTCCACGACAGCCTGGCCCAGACCCTTGCCATTGGTATTTCAAAAATAAAAAACATGACCGAACCAGATACCCACATTAATCCTGAGGATTTGCTGGAAATCCAGGGCGTTCTGGAGCAGGCCATCATAGAGATCAGAGCCCTGATCTATAAGCTTAGCCCCCCGATTTTAGACGACTTTGATATTGATATTGCCATCGGCTTTCTGGTGGAAGAAACCAATGAGCAGCACCATACAAACTTCACATATATCAATAACCTGGAAGAACCGATTAATCTGAAAGAGGCTCTCAAGGTGACATTGTACCGGGCCACGGGAGAATTGATCTCCAATATTTTAAAACATGCCAAGACCCAAACAGCAGAATTTGAAATATCGGCCACCCGGGACAATCTTTACATCCGGGTTGAGGATGAGGGATGCGGTATGGAGGTAAAAAGGATAGTGGAAATAAAAGGATGCGGTTTTGGATTGTATAGAATTATGGAACGAATGGAAAATTTTGACGGCCGCCTGGATATCTTTTCCAAACCGGACCAGGGAACAAAAATAATATTGACCGCCCCCATAATTTGAAAAGGCTGAGCAGGTTATTCCTGGCAATGACCAGAGATGTATGCTCGGCCCCATTTTTCTTCAAAGGCTCTGCTTTTTTTCTAAGCTGATCTCCATTGATCCATCCCATCCCAGGGGCAAACTAATAAACCTTTGCTTTTTCGTTTAAATGCCGGTCTACATATCGGGCTAAAATTTCAGCAGTTGCCCTTGGCGGCCTTACGGCCAGGAAATGATCCACTATTGCATGGGCGATTTCATGGGCAAGCATTCCGGAAAACAGATCCTGAGCATTGACGTAAATGGTATTGTATTCGAAAATATACCAGGCGCGCAACTTCTTTCTGGTTTTAAATATATTAAAATAGGCGGTGTGCAAAGCAGTTTCATCCGGATATATCCTAATAATTATGTTTATTGGCTTGCGCATGTCCAGAATCAATTGAACCTTTTCAACCAGGGCATCCAGCTTGTTTGCCATTTTCTTTTCAACCCCTGTTCCCGCAGAGGACTGGCTGGTGCCGGAAAAACTTGAAAAACTGCTGGTATCAGGGGAAAAATCAATTTTTTCATTAAAGGTATTCAGATCCTGGACATTTTCGTACTTCAAGGTCAGATATTTTGTTTTCAAGGTATACAACTGCTCGGCAGAGGCACTGGTCAGGCCGAAAACCAGGAGAGCCCCGGAGAAAAAAGCAAGGCATAGAACACGTCTTAACATAATGGATGAGACCTTGTTCAAAGTTTAAAATGGGTGTTGATTTTTTCATTTAATTGAAGAATTTCCCGGCGACAGGTTTCCGGCAGATCTTTTTTTTCTGCCAAAGCATGGGCATGTATCCTTATATCGGAAAGGTTATTGTTCAGACTCTCAACCATTCTGTTTAAGGAGATGGCAAGTTCCTGGAACTGATCCTTTTTTCGTATACTGATACGGCTTTTAAGATCTCCTTGTATAATCCTGTCAATATTTTTTTCAAACCGAAACATGGGCCCTGCAATTTTGTGGGAAACAAAAAGGGTAACCAAAATGACGATAAGCCCTGTCAGGACGGTGGTGATTAGGGTGGTATAAATTACCGAAGGCATAATGGCAAGATTGGTGTTTTGGATCAAAAGTTTTGAGTTTACAAAAGATGAGGTAAGGGTATCCTGGGTGTTAACCAGGGTCAAACAGATGGATATGGCGGCGCTGAGAATAAGAATTAGGATGAACTTAAGGATAAACCTTGTCTGGAACTCCTTGTTGATGAAAATCTGTTTTCGCTTGATGGGGGTTGGTCTTTTTTTTCTCGGATTCATCTTTACGCCTCGTTTTATTTTCCGTTTATAAGCGCTTTATTAACCGTGATATCAGCTGATTCCTTTAAACTGAGAGTCCAGACTTCCAGCTCTGATTCCATTTTTTTTGATTCAAGGATGCTTCTAATCCTATCCTTTACTTCTTCAAAGGGGTGACCCAACTCATCCTTGTTCTTCACATAGTATGCCTTAATCTCATCCTCGGTGATCAATACCTTTTTTTTCAGCTCAGCGGATTTTAAATCCAGAAGATTACGAATCAGGGTTGCTTCCCAGTATTTTTCAATGGTCCGGATAAAATCATTTTTACTGTCCAGCTTCAGTCTGGCTGCTTCCTGAATCATCAACTCCTTGCGGATGATATATTCAATAAACTGGTCCCTGGTTTCATCGGTCAATTCCATTTCCGGGTCAGTGTAGGCATCAATCTTGATCAGGTCGTTAAACTCTTCCAGTAAAATTTTGCTATTGTTAATCTGAATTAGGATATCTTTTTTTCCGGAAGAAGAATCTGACCCGCAACCCAAAAAAATAGCAAAGGTTGTCAATGCGGCTGCAATCAACTTTTGACGATAATTTCCCATTATACAAATCCTTTTTCGTTTAATGGCAGCAAAGTTAAACAAATTATAGATCAATATACTGCCTATAATCAAATGCAGTTTCTGTGTCAAGAAAGGATTGGTAAAAAACAATAAGACCGGAAGATGTGGAACTTCCGGCCTTATTGTATATTATAGGAGAAAAAAATGTTTATGGTTTTAAAAAGTCTCGACCAGTTCTTTATGATTTTCAATTAGGCTGCCCACCACATCCGGATCAGCAAGGGTG
>DAOWDR010000365.1 GCA_030638935.1 Desulfobacteraceae bacterium
GGGCCGCCCGTTTGGCATTGACAGTTTTGATGGCTTCTTTTAGGGAATCATGGGTGATACCGATGCCGGTCAATTCTTCCACAGCAATTTTAAACCGGTTATATTCCGATCTGAGAAGATCACGGCCCTGGCCTGATTTCATCTGGGGCAGATCCATGACATAGAGATTGTCCATGAGAGACCCCAGGGTTTCGTAGGCTTTTTTCTTGCCGTCACAGGTATTTTCCCCCACAACCATATCAGCTATTTCAAGGTAGGGGCAGACCTGTCCCAGCTTGAATCCAAAGGCAGACTTGATCAGGGCACAGGTATTTCTGGGTAAATATTTTTCAACCTCCTCAAGTACAAAATCAGCACCGGAACATAGGCCCACCAAGGTGGCATTTGCTGCCAGGGCAATTTCCTCGGGAACAAAAACGCAATAGGAGCCTATAATTTTCCTGCCCTGCTCTTTTTCATCTACAAGCTCCTTGATTCTAAGCCCATGCACCTCGCTCATCACAAAATCAAAATACTCCATCCCCCCGGGCCGCTCCTTCTGGGACAGATAAATATCTGTATAGCCTTTTCCTAAAACACCCAACAGGGAATCATGGGCTTCAAGGTTCAGCCCCAAATCCTTCCACATGGATTCATATTTGTTACTCATTCTAATATTTCCTTATTTTTATCCCTAAAATTATAACCATGGCTATCAATAATCGGAATACCAGGGAGAATCAAATTCAAAATATGAGTAAAGACAGGGGATGACTATTGAAAAAAGCTATACAAACATTCTGCATATAAACATTTTGCACCATGCGGGCATATTCTTTATCAGGGAGAAGGGGGGGGGCTTTCATGTCAAATCTAACAAAAAAAAGCGCATCCACTAATGGATGCACTTTTTTTGACAGATTTCAAATTCCAGGGCTTAAGGGGCCCCTGGTATCTTTTAAATTTTTAGTCTATTTTTTTCGCTCTACAATCAGGGCCATGCCCTGGCCGCCGCCGATACACAGGGTGGCCAGACCGTATCGAAGATCCCTGGCCTCAAGTTCATACAAAAGCTTTGTAACTATGGAACCGCCGCTGGCAGAAACCGGATGGCCCATGGCAATGGCGCCGCCATTAACATTCACCTTGTCGATGTCCATGTTCAGCTCACGCATGCAGGCGATGGCCTGGGAGGCAAAGGCCTCGTTCAATTCAATCAGATCGATATCATCCATGGTAAGCCCTGCTTGTTCAAGGGCCATTTTGGTGGCTGGAATGGGACCTATGCCCATGTAGGCAGGATCCACTCCCACCGAGGCGTAGGAGATGATGGATGCCATGGGCTTAATGCCCAACTCATCGGCCTTATCCTTTGACATGACCACCAGGGCAGTTGCCCCGTCGTTCATTCCGCTGGCATTGCCGGCAGTCACAGACCCGCCCTTTTTAAATGGAGGTTTCAACCGTTGGAGGGCTTCTATGGTGGTGCCGAACCTTGGGTGTTCATCTGTGTCAAATATTTTGGGATCACCTTTTCTCTGGGGGATTTCCACGGGAACTATCTGCTCTTTAAACTTGCCTTCCTTAATGGCTTTCTCGGCCAGATTCTGGCTTCTCAACCCAAAGGCATCCTGGTCTTCCCGGGAAACATTATATTTTTCCGCTACATTTTCAGCAGTTTCCCCCATGGTATTACCGCTTAGGGGATCAAAAAGAATGAGCTGATCCATGAGCTGGCCATGGCCGAGCCTATATCCCCACCTTGCTTTTTTCAGCATAAAGGTGGCATTGCTCATGCTTTCCATACCGCCGGCCACAATGATGTCAGCATCACCGGATTTGATCACCTGGGCAGCCAGGGTAATGGCTTTGATACTACCGGCACATGCCTTGCTGATGGTAAACTGGGGTTTTTCCTGGGGGATGCCCGCCTTCACAGCCACAACCCGGGCGGAATTAATGGGAAGATCCCCGGTTCTATACCCTGAAGCATAGATCACTTCATCAATCTGATCTCCGGTCAGCCCGGCCCGTTTAATGGATTCTTTTATGGGGATGGGACCGAAATCAATATCGCTCAATGGAGCAAGAGACCCGCCGAAACCACCGATTGCCGTTCTGCATGCACTGACTATCACAACTTCTTTCATCTGTCCTCCTGAAAAATTTGGATATCTAAATCTACTTTCAATATAGCTTTAATATAGCTGTATTATAAAAGCACCCCGGTGTCAACAAAAACATGGTCGAGACAAGGCAGATGAATGCAAATTAAAGGCTAAGTCCGGTGGATTCTAAAGTACGGGATAAAACACCCTTGTTAATAGCATTATCAATCAACAAGGGTGTTTAATTTTTTTACACTAATCTATTTTCAAGGATTTCCAGAACCTGGGCGCTCATTTTTACGGCCCTGTCCTTTATTGCTTTTGCCCTGGCCAGGGTCTCTTTCTTATAGGCTTCATCCCTTATATCCGCCATATTGATCATAACATTTTTATAGGCACCCCAGATACCCATTTCAAGGGCCCTTGCCCCCACCTCCACATCGGACCGGGAAGCGATATTGCCGTGGCGGGCCACCTCAACCATGGCATCCCATGCCGCATCCCCCAGGGTCATGGTGGACAACGGGATATCAATGGCCTTTTTAAGGCCTTGCTCCAGTTGTTCCTCTTTAAAGATTTTTTCTTCTTTAGTTTCGCCGGGCAGACCCAAAGCAGCCACATAATCTTTAAAGGCATTGGTATCGGCATCAATCATGGGTATCAATGCATTGGCAGCTTCATGGAGAGGTGGCACCAGGGTTCTCATTTTGGCATCCACATCTTCAAATTTTCTGACCCCAAGGGTGAGCTTGGCCACCATGGACCCTAGGCCCGCACCTATGGCCGCAATGGCGGCCGAGGCTGATCCCCCTCCCGGTGCAGAGCTTCTTCTGGCCACTTCCTGGATAAAATTTCGGACAGTCAGGCCTGCCAGGGGTTCCTCAGGCTTTTCGGCAATGATGTATTCAATGATTTTTTCTTTTGGATCAAAGGGGGCAACTGAATTTAAACCCAGGCGTTCAATGGCCAGGCGAACCTTCTGGTCCTCTTCAAGGACAAAGAGATCTTCCTTTTCAATATAATAATCGGCTGCCAGAAGAATGGCATCCAGAGGAACCACGCCCACGATTTCAGAACCGGTTACCGCTACCTTAAGCTGGGCAGCTTGTTTTTTCACCTCTTCAAACAGAATGTGGGGAGGTGTAACCAGATAATTATTCAGGTTCACCGTGACCTGGGCCAGATTATAATCATCCACGTACCAGCCCATGCCCTTGACATCATTGAATAGTCCGGGTTGGTCCGAACCCCGCCCTGCTTCCCTAAGGTTCAGGGCAATTCTGTGGGCCTGGTTGGGGGTTGACAATAAATTGACATTATAGGCAATGAGAAAACCCCTTGCCCCTGTAACAGTGGCACCCCACTGGGGGATGAACTCGGCCGGGCCGAAATCGGGTTTCCATTCAGGGGTGGTAATCCGGTCTTTAACGGCCTCGTATTGGCCCTCACGGATCTGGGGCAGTTTTTTCCGATAATCCAGGGTGGCTGATTCTTCATAGAGATAAATTGGGATACCGATCTCCTCGCCTGCCCTCCTGCCGAATTCCCTGGAAATGGCCACACACTCCTCCATGGTCACATTGGCCACCGGGATAAAGGGGCAGACATCCATGGCCCCCATGCGGTGGTGTTCGCCTGTATGGGTTTGCATATCAATGCGCTCTCTGGCCACACGGGCGGAATTCAGCGCCCCTTCCACAACCGCTTCCGGACTTCCCACAAAGGTATAAACCGTTCTGTTGGTGGATTTTCCAGGATCAACATCCAAGAGGCTTACCCCCGATGTCTTTCGGATGGCCTCGGTGATGGCTTCAATGGTTTCGACATTCCGTCCTTCTGAAAAATTGGGGACGCATTCGACTATTTTTTTCATAATTTTCTATTTCCTATATGGGTTTGCTGACAACTCTTATCCCCTCTTTTATCAGAAAAAGACCAGCTTGTATATACATGTATACTTCCTTGTTCTCGGCGGTCAAGCCGCCGAGAACCTAAAAATAACCGGTCGCACCCGGTTCATTTTTTTGTTGGAATTTTATAGTCACAAATCACCAAAATAAAGTGCAACTGTTTGTTCATAATGCCGGAAGCAAATTATTGAGAGAGGCTAGTTCGTTGAATTATTGAACGATATCCATTAATGGCTTAAACGAATACATTGCTGGACGTCTACCTTGGGCAGGTGTGACAGTGCCTATTATTTTATTTTCGA
>DAOWDR010000371.1 GCA_030638935.1 Desulfobacteraceae bacterium
AAATAGGTGGTGGCTTTGGCTACTCATAAAAAGGTTGATTTTCTTAAACTTAGAAGATAATCTGCCTAATAGCATCCATAATATAGATTATGGATTCGCATACGATGTTAGGGATACAGATCAGTAATTCATTTCTTCCTGCTTCATTGAGCTCTTCTCGCTGATTGTCCCAGTACCAGACTTTTCAACCGTTCATTATTTTTTGGGGCAATATGGATAAAACAATATCATTGCTTCGGTTTATTGAATCTGAAAGAGGCGGTTTTCTGCTTGACATCCCGGTGTTTAAGCAAGAAAGAAAACCGGATCACAGCTATTCATCGCCTTTTCACGTCATAGATAAGGGTCAAAACTTTTCAATTGTAATGAAGGCTGGTTTAAAGACCAAGCACTCTGAGGCTTTTAAAACCTTGTTCTTACTGATTCAGCGAGATCATTATCCGATCCCGCCGGATGATTTAAATCCTGTTACAAATGCAGACCTGGATAAAATCTGGTTTGAAACAATTCAATTCTATTCCACAGACAATACCGCTTTTTATATCCCCTGTGGCTCTTATAATGATGGAAAACCGGCCCAGTTCAACCCCCTTTTCTTCTGCAAAAAAAAGACAAAATTCTTCCACCCCCCCTGCCCTGAATGCGGAAAACCATTGGATTTATGCAAAGATGACAGACTGTTGAAGAACGCCGGGCTTCTCCCATACAGCACATCCTTAAAACGATATCTCTTTTGTCCAGGTTGCTATAACGCTGGTGGGAATGAAATTTTTTACCAATTTTCCCGCTACCCAGACGACCTGGTCTTTGTTAAAGACAGGTTTGATCTCATCAGGGATTTTAACAAGCTAAGAAGCACAGCTTCCGGAAATTTTCCCTGTCATGACTGTTCCGAACATTCAGCCTGTTATATCACCAGCGAAAAGGCTATCTCCCGTATCGATTTTTTTTCTTTTTATCCCTTCCATATGTTGCTTTTTGATTCCGCATCAATAAAGGCAGTTGATTTTATACCCTTTCTCTCAGGAAGGCACTTTGAAGAGCACCCTTCCCACTTAAGGTCAAATTCAGACGGCACTTTTGAGCATCTCCTTACCAATCAGGGGGAAGATTTTTTTTTCTTTAGTGGTGAGGATCGATTTTTTCTTGAAGTTCTCTATTTAAAACTTTCCTTGTTAGAGAATATTGCCCGCTCTGTAAACCAAAGGGTTAAAAATGATATGGCATCATTGATACGGCTTTCTGCCCACAGCATTTGGATTACACCCGCCCCCCAGGGGGCCATGCTTCCCTTTTTCTGGGATTTCAAAGTTAATATCATTGATCTTATCTCCAACTCTCCAAAAACGCCCTTTGATTTTTCTTTAACGGGAAATCGTAATTTGAATTTCATGGTCTGTCTGTGGTTTTATACCTTGCTTGTAAATAAAAACCAGGAGCCTGGTGAGGTGTATAAGAAAATAGAGACACTCTGTGCACACAGATCTCCAGAGGATTATTTTTCCCATTATAATACATTAATTCAGGATCTTCCGGCCCTTGCCCTGGAGAATATATTTTGGAAGCCCCGTGCTGTTTTGGCACCGGAAAAATGGAAGCAATTCTGGTTAAGGACTCTGTTAACAGGTGTTGATTTTTTAAAACAAGGAAATACAAAGGACTTAAAAACCGGCCTGAATCAATTGATAGGTCAGATTGGAAACCTGAAACAAGAAATAAAAGAAAATTTATTTTCCACCTCCCCCGTTGCAGCCCCCTTGAACCCTGGAAAAACTGTGCCTTCAGCTGAAGACACAAGCGAACCCGAGACAAAATCCCAACTCGAAGAACAGGCCATCGCACTGATTCTCAAACAATTAAAAACAAAATGGATTGACAAAAGCGTCTCCCTGGAAAATGTGGAAGAGGATATACTCTAAACAATCGTACTCTCCTCTCCTGAAGAGAGACAAACAGATATGGAATTTAATACGAAAACCATGATTCTTCCCAGGCCTGAAACTGAACCGGAAGCTGAAACCGGTGGGGCCAGTGATTTTGATGAAATGGAAAAAACCATGATTCTCACCACTGCTAAACCCAAACCTGATTGCGAAAGTGAATTTGATAGGATGGAGAAAACCATCATTATGTCACCACCGGAAACATCGCAGCCGACAGCAGACTTTTTTGAGGAAGACGATGATCTTGATAAAACAATGATCATCCCCCCTAAAACCCGGCATTAAAAAGGATAACGGATGGTAGATAGGATTCAATATGAAAAACTGGAGGCCCGGATTCGAAAAATCGTTCAGGAGCATGGAAAGAAGAGTTCTCTTCCAATGGAGGATTACCTCCAGACGGAACTGGCGTCTTTTGATGTTCCAGATAAAATGAAGGTTCTGGAAAGATTGATCGATGGGTTTGAAGACTCCGGGCCTGATGCCTCTCCCCCCCAAACCATCTCAATTGACGATCATGTTTTGGCAAGGGTGATCAAGCTGCTCCTGGGCCGGGATATTTCTTCGGCAGATTTCAGTTCAGAAGAGCTGTTGGAAAGTCTGGCCAACTCCATCAATACCGTGTTTGAATCCTTGAATAAACTGATAAGTGTCATCAACACCACCCTTGTGGGAAACCAGGACTCAGACCAGACCATCCGGCAGGTCATCGGGTACCACCTTGAAGGAAGTCCTAATACAAGAAGCCTGGAAAGCTATATCGGCCAGATTGGCAAAGCTTTTTTCGAATCCCAGGAAGCATCTAAAAAAGCGGCTCACACCAAAGTGATGCAGATATTAGAAGAACTTTCACCTGCAAAAATCAAAAAAGATGCAGGGGTTTCAAAACTGGCGCCCCTGCGCAAGTCCAGATATTATGAGGTATATGAAGAAAAATTTGAAAAATTGGAAAACTGGTTTGAATCTGGACGGTTTATGGAATCGTTTTTAAGGGAATTTGAAAAAAATTGCCAAACAATATCTTTTTAAAGGAGGGAAAATTGAAAAAAACTATTCTGCTGTTAGTATCTGTGGTTTTTATGTTAGCTCTGTCTTCATGTTCAAAAAAAGAATTGCCCCCGCCCCAATGGGGGTATGAAAAGGATGCCGTAAAACTCCAGATAATTGCCGACCCCATGCTGAACCTGGATAACGGAAAAGCGCATACACTCTATGTCTGTATTTATCAATTAAAGGATCCCAACGGATTTAACCAGTTGTCAGGGGACCAGAGCGGACTTTATAAATTACTAGACTGTAAATTGTTTGACGCAGGTGTGGCATCGTCAAAGCGTTTGATTGTGAACCCGGGAAAAAACAGCACCCTGGTGATGGATCGTGCTGAAGATGCAAAGTATCTTGCAGTGGTGGCAGGGTATTATGGGATTGAAAAAGAGAGGATTACCCGGCTTGTTAAAATTCCCATCGTAGTTGAGAAAAAAGGGTTTATTTCAAAATCAAAAAAACAAAAACCGGGTTTGCTTGATATTACCCTTGTCCTGGGTTCTGAACAGATAGATGAAATTAGAGGGCAATAGCCATGGTTAAACCTCTTTTCTGGCACCAGGGGCTCTTTCTCCAACCCCATCATTTCCAGCTCAATGACCTGTATAACAGATCACTTATGGAGCCGTTGTACCGATTTGTGGCCCCTCATTTCTGGGGAACCGCCGGCTATGAAATTGATGAAGGTGTGCTGGCCAACTTTGTATTTGATCTTAGGGCAGGTGAGTTTTTTTTTCCTGATAATTCCCATATTCTCCTGGGAGAAAACGCCGTCATCCAGGCCAGGTCATTTGAAAAAGCGTGGGAAGATGGCGGAAAGTCATTTTCCGTTTATCTGGGATTGAAAAAATGGGAAACAACCGGTGAAAATGTCACTGTTTTAAAAGATTACAGCGATCTTTCCTCCGTATCAAGCCGCTTTATTTCCTTAAGTGCGCCGGAAGAAATCCCAGACCTGCATGGGAACGGACCCAGCGCTGAAGTCAAGCAAATGCACTTTCTCATCAAACTATTCTGGGAGACTGAAATTGATCACCAGGGAGATTATCTATTGATTCCCTTTGCACGGCTTAAACGAAATCTTGAAGAGGTTATGGTTGACCCTGAGTTGATTCCCCCCTGCCTGACAATCGCAGGGTCTCAAACATTGTCCGGTATTGTCAAAGAGATAAAAGATCAGCTTTTTTCCAAGACCCGCCAGCTTGAAGCGGTTAAGCGTGCCAAAGGGGTTCACACGGCAGAGTTTGGTTCCAGAGATATGGTCTATATGATGGCCCTGCGTTCCTTGAACCGCTATGTACCCCTGTTGACCCATTTGACCGGCACAACCCAACCCCATCCCTGGTCGATCTATGGTGTTCTGCGGCAGATTATAGGAGAACTCTCCTCTTTTTCAGCAGAAATATCCGCCAATGGCGAAACCATGGACGGCACTGCATTGATTGAAGCATATCATCATAAAAATTTATGGCAGTGTTTTACAGGGGCACAGCAGCTGATTACCCGGCTGTTGGACGAAATCACCTCGGGCCCCGAGTACATCATACCCCTGCAGTATGACGGGACTTATTTTGCTGCAGAGCTGTCCCCCGGCCTTTTTGAAGGCGCCAACCGATTTTTTCTTGTCCTGGAATCTGACACAAGCCCAGAAACCATTATAGAGTCCATGAAGCATATTGCAAAACTGAGCGCCAGAGAGTCTCTGCCCATTCTGATTGCCCAGTCCCTGCCCGGAATCAAGCTGCAGCACCTTGAAAATATACCCCAGGAGCTGCCCCGCAGATCAAATGCAGCCTATTTTCAAATTGATCACCACAGCAAACAGTGGGAACCGGTGGAAAGGGGCAATAACATGGCCCTTTACTGGGATATGGCACCGGAAGATCTTAAAGCAGAGCTTATGATTGTGAGGAGGAATTAAAAAATGAGGCTTGCCGATTGTTTTACCGATATGATGACCTATACGACCATGCTTCACCAAAAATCGGGTTTAAAAAACACCTCCTTCGATCAGGCCAGCGCCCACATGGACCGATTAATCCGGGACAGCGAATCCTTATCCGAAAAATGCGGGGCCACAAGGGAAGAGTATGACCTGGCAAGGTTTGCCGTTTTTGCCTGGATCGATGAAACCATCATGGGCAGCTCCTGGGGAGGAAAAAACCAGTGGCAGGGTGAACAGCTCCAGCGAAAATACTTCCAGACATCCGATGCCGGCGAACTCTTTTTCCAAAAACTCAACACAATCGGCCCCCACCAGAACCATGTCAGGGAAGTCTATTATATCTGCCTTGCCCTTGGGTTTTCAGGACAATATCATAACCAGGGAGATGAAATGCTGCTGGATCAGCTTAAACTATCCAATTTAAAGCTGTTAACCGGCAGTTCCATGGATCTGCCGGCCCTGGATCAGCTAAAGCTCTTTCCAGATGCCTATGTTAAAGATCAGGAGACATCAAAAGCAACCGCACAAAAAAGATTTTCCCTGATTACGGCGGCAGCCTTTCTGGCACCGGTCTGCCTGTATGGGGTGCTGTTTTTAATCTATAAATTTGTTTTATATAATGTCGGAGAAACTTTAATCAGCAGGATACCCTAAATGAAAAATCGGCTTGCATTTTTGTTTAAACTTTTTTTGATCATCGCCCTGGTTATTTTTATTGGAATTGCTGTTTTTGCGGGTGTCATCTGGGCCAAATGGCCGCTATGGGTCTGCTTTTTCATTGCAGCCGGAATTATCGGTATTTTTTTGGGAGCACTTTTTGTCCGCAAATTGCTGTTAAGAAAAAAAGAACAACAATTTGTCAGCCAGATCATAGAGCAGGACAATTCTGCCCTGCAATCCAAAGATAAAAAAAACCGTGAAATCTCAAGGGAGATGCAGAAAAAATGGAAAGAGGCCATGGAGTCCCTGAAAAAGTCCCACTTAAAACGCCAGGGAAATCCACTCTATGTCCTTCCATGGTATATGATAATAGGCAAAAGCGGCACCGGAAAAACAACTGCCATCAAAAGTGCGGATCTTTCCTCTTCTTTTGCCGAGGTCAGCAGTGTCTCGGGTATCTCGGGTACGCGAAATTGTGACTGGTGGTTTTTCGAGCAGGCGATTCTCATCGATACGGCCGGCCGATATGCCATTCCGGTGGATGGGGAAAGGGACATGGACGAATGGCAAAAATTTCTGGGCCTTCTGGCAAAATACAGAAAAAAAGAGCCCCTCAACGGACTGATTGTTACGGTTTCCGCAGATGCCCTGAATGACGCCAGCCAGGAACTTGAACGCTACGGCAAAGATATCAGAAAACGCCTGGACGAGCTGATGCGGGTTCTAAATGCAAAGTTCCCCGTCTATGTCATGGTCACCAAATGCGACCTTGTACAGGGGATGACCCAATTTTGTGATGGTTTTGGCGAGGATTCATTGGGACAGACCATGGGGATGGTAAACCACAATTTAGAAAAAGACCCCGAGGAACTGG
>DAOWDR010000602.1 GCA_030638935.1 Desulfobacteraceae bacterium
AATTCTCTACCTGCTCATGACCTTTACGCTTTCCATGGCAGTTCAGTATCTGGAAAGGAGGACGGCGACAAAATGATAGAAATCAACAATATTTACAAGACCTTTTACGTCCCCCACGAGGTACGTGCCCTGGTGGATGTTTCCAATAAGATAGAAGCCGGTGAAGTGGTGGTGGTCATAGGCCCCTCGGGTTCAGGAAAGTCTACCTTTCTTCGATGTCTGAACCGGCTGGAAACGGCAGAACAGGGGCAGATTCTGGTGGATGGGGTGGATATATTTGATCCCAAAACCGACATCAATAAAGTAAGGGCTGAAATGGCCATGGTTTTCCAGTCCTTTAATCTTTACCCCCACCAGTCTGTTTTGGGCAATGTCTGCCTGGCTCAGAAACTGGTCAGGAAACGGGGAAAGAAAGAGCGGGAAGAAAAGGCCATGATGCTCCTTGAGAAAGTGGGCATTGCCGATAAGGCCCTTGCCTATCCCTCCAATCTTTCCGGAGGCCAGCAACAGAGGGTGGCCATTGCAAGAGCCCTTGCAATGGATCCCAAAATCATGCTCTTTGACGAGCCCACATCAGCTCTGGACCCGGAAATGATCGGCGAGGTGCTGGATGTCATGAAAACCCTTGCAAAGGAAGGCATGACCATGGTCTGCGTCACCCACGAAATGGGGTTTGCAAGGGAGGTGGGAAACAGGGTTATATTCATGGACGAGGGCAAAATCGTCGAAGAAGGAACACCAGAGCATTTTTTCACCGCTCCCAGCCACGACCGAACCAAGCTGTTCTTAAAACAGATCCTATAAAACAGCCTATTTCACCATAGAACAAAAGGGCCTGGCTGGAAAACCATTTTCCAGTCAGGCCCTTTTAATTTCCCACCTGGGTTATCTTCTCCCATGCCCACGGTAATTTTAGCATATCAAATTATTGTGGGAAAAAATCAATGGCTCCTATGATATAATATTTTACCAGGTTTATTATTACCTATGGAGATGAAAAAATACGGAAGACTACCTGATCCTACCCCAAAAAATTGGAGACAAGGTTAAGCCATTTTTTTCAATTTGTACCATTCCTGCTCACAGTGAGCAGGCGCTTTCCAGCCATTGACTGAATGTTTTCTTCTTTGGATATAATAAATTTCAATATATTTAAAGATAATTCTCTGAGCCTCTTCAAAATTATTAAAACGAATATGATAGATCAACTGTGTTTTTAATGTATGGAAAAATGACTCTGCAACTGCATTGACGTCCCAGCAATTTCCCTTACGACTCATGCTCTGAATAAAAGCATATTTTTTAAGGATTTTTTTTAAATCCTGACTGGCATATTGCACACTGCTATCACTATGGATCATTAAACCCCGTCCAGGTCGGCGACGTATGATTGTTTTGTCCTCCTTAATTTGCATTATAGAGGCTTAACTTCGTGTGTACAATATCGGGGTAGGATCAGTCCTTTAGAATATGTTCTGGTTGGAAAAAATTCTCTGTTATCCTGGGTCCACAATCTCAAATTATTGACACATGGGGTTTGTTTGCCTATATCTTTTAAACTACTGAAATCTTCTTTGAAATTTTTCAGCTCTTTACAATTTAAAGATAAGGAGTGATTACAAATGACCACAACCTATACAATCCATCCCATTGTCATGGGAACCAAGGTGTTTGATAAAAGCATGATGACCTATCAATACGGCCAGGGAGAGTCTTTTACCATTCCCATTTTTACCTGGCTGATACAAGGAGGGGACCAGACCATCTTGGTGGATACCGGAGAAATGAACCCCATCCAGTCAAAGGAGCGGGAAGATGCCATTGGCGGAAAAATTTATACCTTTGAAGAAGGCCTGGCACAGCATAGCCTGACCCCGGCAGATATTGATATTGTCATCCATACCCATCTGCACATGGATCATTGTGAAAATGACTATAAATGTGAAAATGCCCTCTTCTATATCCATGAAAAGGAGTTAGCCTCTGTCCACAATCCCCATCCCCTGGATTACCGGTACCTGGAAGACTATATCGATGAGATTGAAGAAAACAGGCAGATACGGGTGGTCACAAAGGATATTGATATTGTTGAAGGCATCGGGGTTATGCATACCCCGGTCCACACCAAAGGCGGCCTCACCGTCTTTATCAACACCAAAAAAGGCTGTGCCGCCATCACGGGATTCTGTATCATCGACGAGAATTACGATCCCCCCCCCGAGATACGGGGTATGGAAATGAAGCTGATCCCTCCGGGCACCCATGTGGATGTGTATTCTGCCTACGATATCATGGAAAAGGTACAAAAGGAGGCTGATATCCTCATCCCCCTCCATGAACCCAGGTTTGCCGCCATTGACAGTATTGGATGATTGTTTTCCACTGATTCCTATATCCGGGAATAAATCCCTGATCTGTCTGAAATAATTTGGAATAAATGGCCCTGGGGCTGGATCTCTTGTTTAGTTAATTTTAAAATTTCAAAGGAGATATCCATGGCCAGCGATAAACCCATTAAGAAACAAGTGAATTCATCGGAAAGAACCATTTGCGAGGCAACGGCCCAGATGCTGGACAAAGCGAGACAAGACGGGGTGATAATTGCCCTTGACAGGGGGTATGAGATGAAACCCTGCCCCATTGGAGTGGAGTCTGCCTGCTGCAAAAACTGCTACATGGGCCCCTGCCGCCTGAACCCGAAAGATCCCTATAAGAAGGTCGGGGTCTGCGGAGCCACCATCGACACAATCATGGCCAGAAATCTGGCCCGGAATGTGGCCACGGGAGCAGCCTCCCATAACGACCACGGCATGCACATCCTTAAATTATTTAAAGATATTGTCCAAGGAAAGGTCAAGGATTTTACCATTGAGGACACCATCAAGCTGGAACGGGTGGCAAAATCTATTGGGATCCAGGTTGAAGGCAAAGAGGTATATGAGGTGGCCAGGGAACTTAGCGATGAACTGGACAAAACATTTTCCAATGTAGATGGCGAGATGCCCTTTACCAAACGGGCACCCAAGGCAACACTGGAACAATGGCGCAGGGACGGCATCGTGCCCAGGGGAGCCATGCGGGAAATCATGGAGATGATGAGCCGGACCCATATAGGATGCGACCAGGATTATAATAATATCACCAAACAGATCAACCGGACTGCCCTTGCCGACGGCTGGGGCGGCTCCATGGTGGCTACGGAACTGTCCGACATCATGTTCGGCACTCCTTCTCCCATTTTGACAGAGGTCAACATGGGTGTTCTCAAGGAAGACCATGTGAATATAATTGTCCACGGCCATGAACCTGCAATGTTTGAAGGGATGATGACAGCCGTGTCAGACCCCTTCTATATTGACGAAGCCAAGGCCAGGGGAGCCAAGGGGATTAACCTTGTGGGCATGTGCTGTTCCGGAGCGGAGATGATGTCCCGCCACGGGGTTCCCCATGCCGGTAATTTCAGTTCAACGGAAGCTGTTTTGGTAACCGGGGCCGTGGATGCCATGGTGGTGGATATCCAGTGCATAAAACAGGGCCTGGCCTCGGTGGCCAAATGCTACGGCACCCACTTGATAACCACCAATGCCAGGGCCCACATTGAAGGAGCCACCCACATTGAATTTGAAGACCGTGACCCCAGGGCATGCACAGACCAGATTCTTACCAAGGCCATTACCAGGTTTGGTACCAGAAGCATGCCCATTGAAATCCCCCAGCAGGTTCAAAAAGGAGTTCACGGATTCACCCATGAATACATTGAATATATGCTGGGAGGAACCTTCAGGGGCTCCTATACCCCCTTGAACGAAAACATTATCAATGGCAGAA
>DAOWDR010000287.1 GCA_030638935.1 Desulfobacteraceae bacterium
AAATTTGAAACCCTTGACGAGGTTAAAACTTCCATCAGGGAAAACCTTGAAAAAGGTAATATACAGCGGGTGAAACATGAGATGAGCGAGCAGGTATTTGTACAATTGCTTGAAAAATATGTATTTGAAGTACCCGATGCCATGGTGGACGGGGAGCTCAACGGCATTATCATGGAAGCAGAGCAGGCCTATGCCCAAAATAATACAAGCCTTGAAGATGCGGGTCTAAGCCGTGAAATTTTGAAAACCCAGTATCGGGATGTTGCGGAAAAACAGGCAAGAAGACATTTGATCCTGGACAAGCTGATCACCCAGGAAACCCTTGAACTCACCGAAGAAGAGCTGGATAAAAGTTTTGAGGAAATGGCTATGGGGATGAATGCCCCTGTGGATTCCATTAAAAATTATTTTAAGATGGATCCCAAACAACTGGAATATTATACCCATACCCAGCTTGAAAAAAAGGCTATTGATCTTATAATTGAAAAAGGCAGTGTTTCAGAAGTGGAACCCAAAACTGCCGAAGAAGATGCGAAAGAAGAGACAATAGAAGAAAAAGACGAAGATGCGTCTGAAGAAACAAAAGCATAGTCATTTAAGTAGTGCTGTTACGCACTGAACATGGAAACGAGATAATTATAAGGAGTTGAATTGTGCCTCTAATTCCAATGGTTGTTGAACAGAGCAACAGGGGTGAGCGAGCCTATGATATTTATTCACGTCTGTTAAAAGACAGAATCATATTTTTGGGATCTGCCATAGACAACGAGGTTGCCAATGTCATTGTTGCCCAGCTTTTATTTCTGGAATCAGAAGATCCTGAAAAAGATATCAGCTTTTATATAAATTCCCCGGGAGGAGTGGTAACAGCTGGCATGGCAATCTATGATACCATGCAATATATTAAACCCGATGTTGCCACTGTCTGTATCGGCCAGGCCGCAAGCATGGGAGCTTTGCTTTTAGCTGCCGGTGCCGATGCAAAGCGCTTTGCCCTGCCCAACTCAAGGATAATGATTCACCAGCCCTTGGGGGGAGCCCAGGGACAGGCAACGGATATACAGATCCAGGCCAACGAAATATTGAGAATGAAAGCTACCCTGAACGAAATTTTATCAGTTCATACCCATCAGGATGTTGAAAAAATTGCCGCTGATACGGAACGAGATTTTTTTATGTCCGGTGCCGAAGCCTTGGAGTACGGAATTGTTGACAGGGTTGTTGCTGACAGAAGCGAATTGGAAAAAGAAACCGAGGAGGCTTCAAAGGAGTCGTAAAATATGGCCAAAAAAGAAGAACCCAATGATCAGTTCTTTTGTTCCTTTTGCGGGAAAAATCAAAAAGAGGTCAAAAAGCTGATAGCAGGGCCAAGTGTTTATATCTGTAATGAATGCATCAAGTTGTGCAGTGAAATCATTGAAGATGAAGAAAAGGAAAAGTCTGAAGAAAGCGATGGAGTCAAGGATTTTATGGTGCCCAAAGAGATCAAGGGCATGCTTGATTCCTATGTGATAGAGCAGGACAAGGCCAAAAAAGTCTTGTCCGTTGCAGTTTATAACCATTATAAACGCCTGGCTTCGGTAATTGAAAAAACCAGTGATGATGTCGAGATTCAAAAATCCAATGTTTTGATCATCGGTCCTACGGGTTGCGGTAAAACTCTTCTTGCCCAGACCCTGGCCAGGTTTTTGGATGTCCCCTTTGCCATTGCCGATGCAACTGCACTCACAGAGGCCGGATATGTGGGGGAGGATGTGGAAAACATTGTCCTTTCCCTGGTTCAGAATGCCGACTATGATATTGAAAAAGCCCAGAAAGGCATCATCTATATAGATGAGATCGATAAAATATCCCAGCGGGGGGATAATCCCTCCATTACCCGGGATGTGTCAGGGGAAGGGGTCCAGCAGGCGCTTTTGAAGATTATTGAAGGCACCGTTGCCAGTATCCCGCCCAAGGGAGGAAGGAAACATCCCCAGCAGGACTATGTAAAAGTGGATACTTCCAATATCCTTTTTATCTGTGGCGGTACCTTCACCGGCCTGGAAAAGGTGGTTGAACGGCGGATTACCCAAAAAACAATGGGATTTGGAGCCAAGATAGCCGATAAGAAAGAGGTTAATCTCGGGGAGCTTCTAGGGCAGGTCAAGCCCGAGGATTTGATAAAATTTGGGTTGATTCCCGAATTTCTGGGCAGATTGCCCATTGTCACTTCCATAGGGGAACTCAATGAAAAATCCCTTGTTAAGATTCTGACAGAGCCCAAAAATGCTCTTGTCAAACAATACCAGGAGCTTTTCAAGGTAGAAGGGGTGGATCTCCAATATACGGATGAGGCCCTTGGAGCCATGGCCAAGGAAGCAGTTGTCAGAAAATCCGGTGCCAGGGGGCTTAGAGCCATCATGGAAGAAACCATGCTGGATATCATGTATGAGATTCCTTCCAAGGAAAATGTTGTGGAGTGTGTGGTTGG
>DAOWDR010000240.1 GCA_030638935.1 Desulfobacteraceae bacterium
AAAAGGGCTTTTTTTTAAAAACATCCCCCCCCCCCCCCCCTTTAAAAAATCCTTTTAAACCTTTCATTTTCACCGTTATTTTCGAATAATTCCCACTGTTTTCCTTGGATTTAAAATTTGAAAATTCAATTGTAATTTTTTTCAGCATCCCATTGACAGACAAAAAAAGACCTGTTAATGATTTAACTTTTTTTCTCAACGCTATAGAGAAATATAGTTTTTGAATTTATTTTATTTATTAATGTTTGTTTATTAAATGATTTATATTTATTCGTTGGATGATCAAACAAGATTTAGGCGGTATGTAACCTGTGACAACTGAGATTTATGAAAAACCATATTTGGTATTCGGGTGCGGCAACACTTTGTTCGGCAATGACGGATTTGGTCCGGAAGTTGTAGACTATTTGACAGAAAATTATACATTGCCCGATTCTGTTCTGGTTCTGGATGCAGGTACAGGTATCAGGGATTTTATATTTGATCTGCTTTTGGTGGATCAAAAACCGGAACTGGTAATTGTCATTGACGCAGTTACCATGGAGGGGAGAAAACAAGGAGAAGTATTTGAGATAGACCTGGATTCTGTACCCAAGGAAAAATTATCTGATTTTTCCCTGCACCAGTCCCCCTCTTCCAATCTACTGTCCCAACTCAAGGACAGGGGCATTGCGGTGGAAATCATCGCCATGCATACCAAATCCATACCAAATGAAATTAACCCTGGGCTCTGCCCCATGGCGCAAAAAGCAATAAAAGTAGCATCTGAAAAAATTATAGAGAAACTCAAAAGCCGTGTATGCTTTTAGTTATATAGATAGGGGAATCTAAAACTATTTAACAAGTAAAAGAGGTAACTATGGATGGTAAACCAATTGGTTCTGTTTTAATGGCCGGAGGCGGAATATCCGGTATCCAGGCTGCCCTGGATATGGCAGATTCCGGATTTTATGTCTATCTTGTGGAAAAAAGCTCTGGTATCGGTGGGGCCATGTCCCAGCTGGACAAGACCTTTCCCACCAATGACTGTGCAATGTGAATAATTTCACCCAAACTGGTTGAGTGCGGTCGGCACTTAAATATTGAATTATTGACCCTTTCCCAGATCGAAGAAGTTCAAGGCGAAATGGGAAATTTCACAGTCAAAATTAAAAAAAGTCCTCGATTTATCGATGAGGAAAAATGTATTGCCTGCGGCTTATGCGCCCAAAAATGTCCCAAAAAGGTGGACGATGAATACAACATGGGCTTGAATAAGCGCAAGGCTGCCTATATTAAATATGGTCAGACTGTCCCTCTCAAATACGCCATTGATGGGGAAAATTGTATCTATCAGACCAAGGGAAAATGCGGAGTCTGCGTCAAAGTATGCCCCACCGGGGCCATTAACCATGACATGAAAACAGAATATATTGACGTCAATGTTGGTGCCATCATCCTGGCGCCGGGATTTAAACCCTTTTCTCCTTCCGGCATTGATTACTACGGGTATGATGAAATCCCGGATGTAGTAACAAGCCTTGAGTATGAAAGAATGCTATCGGCCTCGGGTCCTTCCATGGGCCATCTGAAAAAAGAATCAGACGGCAAAGAACCAAAAAATGTTGCCTGGATCCAGTGCGTTGGCTCCAGAAACACCAATTGCTCGGACAATGGCTATTGTTCCAGTGTTTGCTGTATGTATGCCATCAAACAGGCTGTCATGACCCAGAGTCATTTACCCCAGGGAGAGAGCGACCAGACCATTTTTTATATGGATATCAGGACCCCGGGAAAAGAATATGAACGGTATTATGAAGCATCCAGGGAAAAAGGGGTACGATATGTCAAAGCCCGTCCCCACACCCTGGTCAAAGGCCCGGATGGATCCGGTGTCACCATGACATGGGTGGATGAAAAAAGTATAAGCCATGAAGAATTCTTCGACATGGTGGTACTATCCATTGGTATCCAAGCCCCTGAAGATGCCGTGTCCCTTGCCGAAAAATGCCATATTGAATTGGATCAATTCAACTTTGCCAAGACCAACAGCTTTGACCCGGTGGACACTACCAGGGAAGGCATCTTTGTGACGGGCAGCTTTCAAAGCCCAAAAGCCATTCCCCAATCGGTTGCCAGCGCATCCACAGCTGCTGCCCGGGTAAAGGCGGTTCTGGCAGAAGCCCGGGACACCCTGTCCATTGAAAAAACCTTTGTTGAAGAGTTTGATATTTCCAGTCAGGAAAAACGCATAGGTGTTTTTGTCTGCTCCTGCGGCAGTAACATTTCATCGGTGGTGGATGTAGATGCAGTGGCCCAATTTGCAAAAACACAGCCCGGAGTCGTCTACGTAGATAACAATATGTTTACCTGCTCCGCCGACACCCAGGATCTCATTGCCAAGACCATCCAGGAAAAAAACCTCAATGCCATTGTCATTGCAGCCTGCACCCCGAGAACCCATGAACCCCTGTTCCAGGAAACCCTTCAGAACATAGGTCTCAACAAATACATGGTGGAAATGGCCAATATCAGGAACATGAACGCCTGGGTACATCCCAATGAACCGGAAAAAGCCACAGCCAAGGCAAAGGAACAGGTCAAAATGTCCATTGCCAAGGTAACTCGCAATTTCCCCCTGGAAGATATCCAGGTGAACATCACTCCCAAAGCCCTTGTGGTGGGAGGCGGTCTTTCAGGGATGAGTGCGGCCCATAATCTTGCCAATCAAGGGTATGAAACTCTGTTGATTGAAAAACAGGAAATCCTTGGCGGGGTGGCCAATAATATCTTGAGAACCTGGAAAAACGAGGATGTCCAGACCCATCTGGCATCTTTGAAGGAAAAAGTTACTAACCATAAAAAAATCCGGGTGCTGACCCATACCACCCTGTCAAAGGTGTCTGGTTTTGTCGGCAGCTTTACCGGGGAACTGAATATCAACGGCACAAGCGAAGATATTGAATTCGGAGCCTGCGTCATTGCCACGGGAGGAAATGAATACAAACCCAACGAATATCTGCACAAAGAAGATGAACGGGTAATGACTTCCCTGGAGTTCAATGCCAGGATGAAAGCAGATCCAGACCTTGCACAAAGCATGACCTCTGCCGTCTTTATCCAGTGTGTGGGATCCAGAAATCAGGACCACCCCTATTGCTCCAGAGTCTGTTGTACACAGTCCATCAAAAAAGCAGTCCGGCTTAAAAAAATAAACCCGGAAATGGATATATTCATCCTCTACCGGGATATCCGGACCTATTCTGACATGGAAGTTATTTACAGGGAAGCCCGTGATCTTGGTGTTATTTTCATTAAATACACCCGGGATGCCAAGCCAGTGGTTAAAAAATCGGATTCCCAACTTGTGGTAAATATATTTGACCCGATTCTCCAAAAAGATGTCTCCATACAGACAGACATCATTGTGCTGGCTACAGCCATTGTTCCCAATGATAACAATCCCTTTGTGGAGCTGTTCAAATGTTCAGTCAATGCAGACGGTTTTCTCATGGAATCCCATCCCAAGCTGAAACCGGTTGATTCCACCGTGGACGGGGTCTTTCTGGC
>DAOWDR010000414.1 GCA_030638935.1 Desulfobacteraceae bacterium
GGTATAACCCCCAAGATCACTCACATCACAAACCCGTTCCACATCATCGTTGAACCTGTGGCAGACCTCTATCCAGTCCTCTTGTTTTGCCTTTGCTTTGATCTTGATTTTTTGTGGGTCTTTTTGGAATTCCGCCTGGATCGATTTCATGTTTCGCCCCCAGATTTATTATATAACTTCTCCTTGGTATATCATATAAAAGATCACCCAACCTTGTCCATATAAAAAAGCAAGTTAACCCCTATTTAAATGCTTTTTCAAGCTCTCTGTCCAGTTCCTTTTCGGCATTTTGGGCTTGGAAGACTTGCCAGCGGGCATCTTCTTTTTTATAGGAAGAAATTACCTGGTTCCGGATAGACTGCTTTACCCCATTGGTTTCCATGAAGGCCAAAATATAGAGTTCCGAACTCGGGGATATCCACACATCCTTTTGATGGGACCCGTTCAAGGTTTCATTGGTCACCTGACGGCTCACCTGTTTACCCAGCCGGTCCACCAACTGATTATCGTCTAACCCGGTCTGGAGGACAAAATTGTTCACAAGGGACTCAACCTTGACAGACAATTGCCTGGCCAGTTCGTTCCGGGCCTGGGCCAGGGCCGCTGTTTTGGCAAACTGCATACCGGATTTGCCGATTTTTGCCGATCCAACCGCTGAAAAAAGATCTTTTTCATGACCAATCAGCACCCACTCCGGTGCATTTTCAAACTCATCTTCCATGGCTTCATTGTCAATGTGTTTATTGCTGCAGCCTGTCAGCATAATGCAGAAGGCCAGCACCAGGGGGATGAAAAGATTTTTTATCATTGAACACTCTCCTTTGTATGAATTTTATTTATACCCAATGCCGATAAAAGCCTTTGGGAAATCAGTTGGGAAATTGCCATAACTGCCTTGTGCATGGCTTCATTTTGATCCACATGGCCCTTCCGGAGGTTTTCATTTATTTCGGCAAACAGGGCATGGGAGCCGGTTTCAATCACCTCCACATCTCCTGTGGCCCTTACAAAAACAATCTTGGGATTTGCAAGGCTTAAGGGGGTGACCTCAACCTGGCCCATGACCCAGGCATCTGCCTTGTCCATGTCCAGGGTGATTAGAATCCCATTTTGGGTCAAAGCTTTGGACAGGATTTTTCCGGCAACGGGTCCGTATTCCCCTGTGACATCAATGTAAAATTTGAGTTCCGCCTGGATGAGGGCCAATTCCGAGGTCATTTTAGCCATGTCCAGTTCCAATTCGGACAGGGCTGGGTAATTCACCACCGCAAGCCGGCTTTCTATGCCATGGCGCTCAAGGGACAGAGACATTATCCTGTTAAGGGTAGCCATCCTGGGTAATCGTCCTTTAATCTTTTCAAGGGCAATGGCTTCTGCCCTGAGCCGATTGTCCAGTCTTTCCAGGTCCTGGGTCCAATTTCTGCCCGCATCCACCCGGTCCAGGACCGCAAGGGCATGAAAATCCCCTGCCTCATCCTGCCAGATTTTTCCAATTTTAGCACCCTCAAGGCGAACCGATGAGAAAATCTGTATTTGTGATTCAATGGTCTTTTCAAAGTGTTCAATATTGTCAGATCCCAGGGAGGAGGTGGCCAGGCTTGTGGTCTGGGATTGGACCCTGGATTCAAAGATAGAGGAGAGTTCCGCCAGGGCCTGGCGCCGGGCATCCATTCCTGTGGGGCCACCCCCTTCTGCCCTAAGAAATCGTGTTTCCGGGAAATCAGATGTGTTGTTCAAGGGTGTGGCAATAGATTTTTTGCCGCAGCCCTGGGTAAGAAGCACCAGGAGTACCAGCAGCCCCAATGTCACCATGGGACCCAAAGGATTCAGCAGTATCCCATCTCTTATTCTCTGTTGTCTTTTCATTGACCTCCCCTTTTCAGTCTACGGTATTAAAGGCCAGGAGAATCGTTCACTACAATATAATGTATTTTACCGGCCTTCACCAGGATGTTTTTTGTTTTTCCCTCTCCATTGCCCAAAGAAGGAATGTCCAACTGCCAGGCCCCTGGTTCAACAAAGGCCCGGCCCATATAAATTGCCGCCGGCAATGTCTGCCAGGATCTTAGATCGGCCCGCTCTAAAAACAGGTTCAATAGATTAAATGCCGTTTCAATTGCCTGTTCCATATCCTTATTGCCGTTTTTACCGGCCTGTTTAGCAGCCTGCTGGATAACAACCTGCTTGGCCACAGCCCTGGCAATGGTTTTGGCTATTATCCTTGCCCTGTGGTCGGCAAGATTTTTTAGGGCAATGGCATTTATATCAGCCACAAGCTGGGCCTGGATCGACATTTCACCTGCTTCAGACCTTAAAAGAAACCGGGTCTCTTTTGGGGCGGAAAGGGGCACAAGCTTGGGAAACGCCAGGGTAATAGGTCCTGCCCGGGTTGGGATATATATCCTGTCCTCAATTTTAACAGGAGCTCTTCCTGCCAATTGGATAAACACAATTTTTCCCAGGGTTTGGGTATCCAAAAGGTCGCTGCCGGGTGTATCCCCGGGTACCAGGACCCTGGCATCTTCCATTCTGTTCACGATTCTTGCCACCCGCACAAAATCTTCTTTTAGGGAATCAGGAGCCGGGGTCTGGTAATGATTTTCATAATCTGCATAGGATTCCAGGGCTTTTTGATAATCGATAAAGGCTGCATCCAGATCATTGCCTGCTTCATTGAGGATACCTGAAAGATATCGGCCAAAGGCATCTTCTTTATAGACATTTTTTTCGTCATACCGGTCATTGTACAGGGCAAGCAGGGAGTCCAGGCGACGGCATTCCACAAGGGCGTCTTCGGGATTATCCGCATCAAGATAGGCAATGGCAGACATGAGATGGATCATTGCCCGTTCATAGTCTTCTCCCCCGTAGGTGAGCAAATAGTCGTTGGCAATCAATGAGAGGGTCTCCCGGGAAAGGCTTAAGGTCCACAATTGTTCGGCCAGGTCCTCGGCCCTGTGAAATCTTTCCTGGGCAGTCTCAAATTTTCGGCACTGCATATGGACCATGGCGGAATCCAGCAAAAAAAGCAGTTCCGAATTGGTCCCGTAGTCCTCCCGGCTCTCTTCAACCAGGCGGATTGCTCCATCGCAATCTCCTGTTGCCAAACGGGCCGACAGGGTATCATAGGCAACATGACCTGCACAACCGCCCAGAACCAGAATAGGAACCAGACCGGCAATCAGGCGGGACAAGAGGTTCAAAAAATGGAGCAAAAGCATGGGAACTCCAGCCAAGCCTAGAACCAGAATTTCTTCTGCTTCACCATTTTTTTAATCTTTTTCTCCCCCAGCCATACCTTTTTATGGGTTTCCATATGGATCAGTTCCAGGTTGACCTGGTAATATTTGACCTGCTTTCCATCCACCCGGTCTGTTATGGTATTAATGGTGCCCTGGAGCATGAAATCAGCTCCAATTTCCTGGCCCTCCTCTTTGGCGGTTTCCTCGGAGGAATGGGAAGCCTGGTCCAGACGTTCTGTGCGAACCTCTTCCCGCTGGCCGCTGTCAGCCACCAAGTCGACTTCTCCGGAGTTGACCAGGGCACGCTCCAGATCCTTTACAAAGGTCTGGGTATTGATATGCTCATCGCTCCGATTTCTTACCGTTCCCACGATCACGCTGGGGCTTTTGCCTTGGTTTTCCTGCCTGTGGGTTCCAATCCAGCCCCGGTTCATGACATCCTGTATCATCTCTTCGGAAACCAGGCGGGAGTCGGTGTCATTCCACCGCCCGCTCAAGTCAATGGTTTCGTCTACAGATACCCGCTCAACACTGGTGCTTGCACACCCGGCCAGACTTATCATCACAGCCAGCAGCAGCAATCCCGAGATCACCTGGTTTGTCTTTTTAAATTCTATCATTGAAAAGTTCCTTTATTTTAATTCCAGGCCAATGGCCATGACCCAAAAAGGGTTCTTAGAGAATTACAAAAGCTAGGGGCTATTGTCAACTGCTTCATATTTTCGTAAGATTGCAATTAAACCGAATTAACCATCTTGGAACAATATTGCAATAATCCTCATATTCTTTCCCAAATTTTGTTTTTAGCATGGGCTCTTCAAATCCAATTATAAAAATATGAAACAGACAATAAACACATGCTGTATAACCCAATAACACAAAAGATTTGAAAAAAATCGCCTCTCCAAAAAGTAAAAACAGAATACCTATATACATTGGGTTCCTGACAAATCTATACATTCCAACTATAACCAGTTTTTTAGGGGGATCAATTGGAACAGGAGTTCCTTTCCCTATAAAAATAAAATCATAAAAGCACCATAAAGATATGGCCAACCCAATCAATACAGGTATGATTCCAATATATTGGGACTGCTCTATTTTATAAAAACCGGGTGAACCCAAAAAAGAGATAATTAAACAGGGTATAAAAACAATTATTGAACCCGGCCCAATAGTCATGAAAAATAAAATTTTTAAAATTCTCTTCATTATAAAAGGTTCCATGATAAATAAGTAAATGATTTTTACCCGGATATTTATTGAACTCACCGGATAATTTCTATGTTGAGTCTTCTGGCCATGTCTATTGCTGTTCTAAATTCTTCAGGCGTTAAAGGAGTTGAAAGCTCTTTAATTTTGTCGGCATCTCCCATGGGATGGTATTGGGACATGAGATTAACACTGGTTTGTGGGGATATCTTTTCTTTTATAAATTTTAAAATCTCATGGGTTCCATCCAGATTTCCAGGCATAACAAGATGTCTGACTATAAGTCCTGAACAGGCAACACCAGACTTATCCACTTTTAAATTTCCCACCTGATCATGCATCTCCTTGATGGCCTTTCTGGCTATATGGGGATAATCACGGGAATGGCAGTATTTTTTTGAAAGATCAGGTTCCCAAAATTTAAAGTCAGGCATGTAAATATCAATGATATTGTTTAAGAGACAAAGAGTATCAATGCTTTCATACCCGGAACAATTGTAAATAAGAGGGATATTCAATCCATGATCGATTGCGATATTCAATGCCTTTAGAATCTGGGGGACCACATGACTGGGGGTGACAAGGTTTATATTGTGGCACCCGATTTTTTGTAAATGCAGCATAATAGATGCAATTTTTTCATCATCTGCCTCCTGGCCCATACCCCTGACACTGATATCATAATTCTGGCAAAATATGCATTTCAGGTTGCAATTGGAAAAGAAAATAGTTCCCGAGCCGTGATCTCCTACAAGCTGGGGTTCTTCACCAAAATGGGCTGAAAAACTTGAGACCAAAGCATTTTTCCCTGTTGAGCAATATCCTTTTTCTTCCTTTGTCCTGTCCACCTTGCATTGCCTTGGACACAAGGTGCAGGAGGCTAAAAGAGAAGAGGCTTGGTTGATCTTCTTTAATAACCCTCCCTGCTGTTTTTCTTTGATGTATTTGGGGATGTAGTCATCCATTTAATATTACTCTTTCACGGCCAAAGGAAATATTTAGTTTTTTCATGCGCTTGCGCAGTGTGGAGGGATTGATATTCAGTCGTTTTGCAGCTCCCTTCTCCCCTTCCACCCGGCCTTTGCACAGATCAAGTACATGGCAAATATGGTTGACCATGACCTGGTCCAGTTCAAGGGTTTCCGGCTTCTCTGGTTCATACAAATTGTTCAATGATTCATTTGGGATTTCCCCGGTTAAAGATGCTGGAGTGGTAATGGATTCTTTGGTGCCAATTTCCTTGAAGAGCAATAAATTGGACCGATCTATAATCAGGGAGCGTTCCACGGCATTTTCAAGTTCCCGGATATTGCCGGGCCAGTGGTAGGCCATGAGCCGGGACATTGCCAGAGTGGAGGGGACCGGGATATGGGGGCGCTTCATCTCCCTGGATTTTTTCAGGATAAAGTGCCTGGTAAGGGCCGGGATATCGGTTTTCCGGTCCCGCAGGGGCGGGATGGAGATGGGGAAAACCCGGAGCCGAAAAAACAGGTCTGCCCTAAATTTTTGTTCATCCATCATTTTTTCCAGGTTCCTATGGGTGGCGGCAATGATCCGGATATTCACCCGCACGGTTTCAGATCCACCCACCCGGTCAATTTCCTTTTCCTGGAGCACCCGGAGCAGCCGAATCTGGGCCTGGGCCGATAATTCTCCGATCTCGTCCAAAAAGAGGGTGCCGCCCTGGGCCCGCTCAATTCGTCCCCGTTTCCGTGAAATGGCGCCGGTAAAGGCCCCTTTTTCATATCCAAAAAGTTCGCTGTCCAGAAGAGACGGGGATATGGCGCCGCAGTTCACCCGGATAAAGGGCCCCTCCTTTCTCAGGGAAAGGTTGTGGATGGCATTGGCAATCACCTCCTTGCCCGTGCCGGTTTCCCCCAGCAGCAGGACCGGACTTTCAAGGGGGGAAACCTGGTGGACCATTTCCATGACCTCTTTGAGACCCTGGCCCGCACCAATCACCTTTTCTCCGGCTATTTTGTTTAACTCCTCCTGGAGATATCGGTTGTCATCGGCCAGAATCTCTTTAAGATTTTTTAATTCCCGGTACCTTAAGCTATTGGTCAGGGCAATGGCACAGGGCTTGTCCAGCAAGCTCAGCAACCGGACATGTTCGGGCGAAAATTTTTCTTTGCCATTGTTAAACACACTGAAAATCCCCAGCATGGTTTTTTCCAGCACCAGGTCAATGACCACGGCAGAAAGATCCCAGACTTCCAGTCTGTCTGCCACAGGTCCTGTGATGGGGTCATCCCCCAGGCGTTCTATGAGCCGGACCCTGGCCAGCCGCCGCTCTTCGATTTGTCTTTTACCCCTGGCCGACAAAGGAATTTTTATGGAGGCGGCATTCCCCTCTTCAGGAGTGGCTTGGGCCACGATTTCCACGATGCCGGCATCTTGATGATACACATGAAATCCCACCTGACCGGCCGGGATAAACCTGCGGATATACAAGAGGCATTGGTGAAGGGCCCGTTCAATCTCCAGGCTGGAGCAGAGTTTTAATGTGGCTTCCCTGAAAAAAACTTTTTCGTCAACTCTTTTTCGTCCAACGTCCATGACACCTCCCTTTTCTATTTTATTTGCCAGTTTATATGAAAACCGGCAAATAGAATAGAAAAATCTTTACCCTGGCACAGAAATATTTAAGTTTTATTTTTGCTTTCATCCCATTGCCCTTTGTTAAAGGCGTTTAAGCCCCTGGCACGGTTTATGCGATATCCAACAATTAAAAAGCGGTAATAATTATAAAAAGGAGAAGCCAAATGGAAATTAAAAAGATTTGCGTACTGGGAGCCGGCATCATGGGAGCCGGGATTGCCCAATCTGCTGCCCAGGCAGGATTTGAGGTCATGATCCGGGATATGGAAGACAGGTTTGTGGAAAACGGGATCACCGGGATCAGCAGCAACCTTGCCCGGGCCGTGTCCAAGGGAAAAATGGACCAGGCCACGGCAGACGAGGTCATGGGCCGTATCACGGGAACCACCGACCTGACCATGGCTGCCCAGGACGCCGACATGGTCATTGAAGCCATCATCGAAATCATGGACATCAAAAAACAGGTTTACCAGGAACTGGACAATATTTGTAAAAAAGAGACCCTCTTTGCTTCCAACACCTCGGGCCTCTCCATCACCGAGATGGCCAGTGTGACCAAACGTCCGGAAAAGGTAATCGGCATGCATTTTTTCAACCCCGTGCCCGTGATGAGATTGGTGGAACTGA
>DAOWDR010000581.1 GCA_030638935.1 Desulfobacteraceae bacterium
CTGGGACATCTGTCCACCGCCATAATTATCGGTCTGGAACCCGGAGATGTCCATCATAACCTGAGTGCACCCGGATGGGCAAAATGGGCATGGAGCAGCTTTTTCGCCCCCTTTAACATGGGAGCCACTGCCACGGGTTTTAATTTTACAGTACTTGATATTAAAAAATATATAGCTGCCGTGGCCAAGTATAAAGTTAATTCTTTCTGTGCCCCGCCAACGGCATGGCGGGCCTTTGTCGGTCTTGACCTTTCAGAATACGACCTGAGTGCCATGAAATATTCCATAAGCGCAGGCGAACCCCTGAATCCGGAAGTTATTGACCAGTGGAGAGAAGGCACCGGCACCCAAATCCGCGATTTCTACGGCCAGACCGAATCCACCGCCATGATCGGGAACCCGCCCTGGATGGGAAAAAAGATGCGTCTGGGGTCCTTTGGGTATCCCTCATACATGTACGACGTCATCCTGGCCGATGATGAGGGCAATGAAATTACCACACCCGACGAAACCGGTCACATTGTGGTTCGCCTGAACAACTGGAGGGCCATCGGCCTGTTCCAGGAATACATTGACAATGAGGCAAAAACCTCGGAAGCATTCCAGCACGGTCTGTATTACACCGGGGACAAGGCCACCTTTGACAAAGACGGATACTGGTGGTTTGTCGGTCGTTCCGACGACGTCATCAAATCTTCGGATTTCCGTGTGGGGCCCTTTGAAGTGGAAAGTGCATTAATAGAACATGCCGCCGTCATGGAAACCGCCGTTGTCGGGGTTCCCGATCCAAAACGGCATCAACTGGTCAAAGCCTTTGTTATCCTGTCCCAGGGCAATGAGCCGTCCAGAGAACTGGCCCTGGAATTGTTCCAGCACACCATTGAAGTGCTGGCCAAATTCAAGATTCCAAGAATCATAGAATTCGTAGAAGAACTGCCCAAGACCATCAGCGGCAAAATCCGCAGGATCGAGTTGAGGGAAAACGAAAACGGCAAAAAAGAAGAGAACTCCAAGGAATATTTCTATCATCAGTTTCCTGAACTGAGTTCAAAAAAGAATAAAGAAAAAGTTAACGTTTAATCTTGTTCCATTCTATTCCATCCTGAAATATTGCCTTGGCTTCCGGCATCATTTCAGGATGGGTAAAAATTTAAAAAAAAAGGAAACTCAAATAATGATATGCCACGAAAAGGAGGTGACAAGAAAACTGGGATGTTTGCGCATATGATAGATTTAACCAAAAATATCTTTACGAACAGGAGTTAAAAACATGAAAGAAAAACTCTACAAAAAAGAGATTAGACTGACCATTGTTTTCTCTGTTTTATTACTTTTAATGGGGCACTCCGCATCCATCTTTGTTCTCTTTCCCTCACTTCAGCAGGGCACTCTCTGGGGATTTCCCATCCAATACATCCTGCCCATTCGTTTGGGTTGTTTCGGCGTAGCCGGAGTCTGCCTTGTCATGACCATCATGTGCAACAAGTTTGATGATGAAATGGAAGAGTATGTCAATTCTCTTCCACCTGTGACCCAAACCGATACCGAAAATATAATGGAATAAGGAGATATATTATGCCAGCTGAATATGCACTAAGTAATGTTTGGGTCGGCCTTGGCGTTGTGGGCGTCCTTTTCATGATCTTTTATTATGTGGGGTATACCTCCTCCAAAAAAACAGTATCTGATGAAGATTTTTATGCGGCCGGGTTCTCCATAGGGCCTGTGACCAACGGTCTTGGTATGGCGGCCACCTGGGCCAGTCTTGCCACCTTTCTAGGTGTAATTGCCTTGATCATGAAACTACAGGTCCCCTTTGTCTACCTCTGGATACAATGGGCCATTTCCATTCCCTTGCTGACCCTTCTCTACGGTACCAGCTTAAGAAGGATGAAAGCCTTTACACCGGCCACCTTTATCCGGCAGCGGTATGGCAAACCATCCACCATAGTGATTGTATGCTGGATGATCCTGATCATGATCATGTATGCCCTGGGCCAGATGATCGGCCTGGGCCGCGCCTTTGAGCTGCTCTTCGGGGTTCCTTACAACATAGCCATTGTTGTGGCAGGCCTTGCCACAGTAGGGTTTATCACCGTGGGCGGCATGTACGGCGCCTCTTACAACGCAGCCTTCCAAATGGTGGTCATGACCATTGCCATGATCGTTCCCATGGGAGCCATTATGAAAATGATGGGATCTTCGGGATGGTGGTTTCCGCCCCTGGCCTATGGCGATATGGTCCCGGATATGCTGAAAAACGTCCCCACCTTCTTTGACATGAAATATGATTTCAGATGGTATTTTGCCCTGATTCCGGCCTTTACCTTAGGCCCCATAGCTCTACCCCATCTGGCCATGAAAGTTTTTACCGCCTCTTCCGTTAAAAGTGCCCGCTGGGCCGTTGTCTGGTTCGCCCTTTTCCTGGGACTGCTTTTTTCCGGCACCTATGTGGTGGGATTTGCAGGAAACTTCTTTACTGCAACCACAGGCAAAATCATTGAAAAAGCAGATCAGACCATATTGATCCTTAATGTATTTTATAATCCAACCCTGGTGGCGGCCTTTGTCATGGGCGGTGCAGTGGCAGCAGGCTTATCCACCATCGGTGGAAATCTCATGGCCATTGCAGGGCTTGTGGGCTCCGACCTTTTGGGTATTATTGCTCCGGAAATGGAGTCTTCCAAGAAAATGAGATGGGGATATGCAGCCCTTGCCATGGGCGGCCTTGCAGCCATCCTAATGGCCTTTAGCCCCCCCAAATTTCTGGTTACCAGTATTCTGTGGGCCTTCGGCCTTCTGGCCACCACAGCGACACCGGCCATTCTCCTGGGTGTCTGGTGGAAAGAAGCCAATAAATTGGCCCTCATGGTATCCTCCCTGTTCTGCGGGTTCCTCTATATCCTGATCTCTCCCCATGTATTTCCCTCGCTGGTTGTGGGAAAAGGTCTTGTGGCAGCCCTTGGCATGTCCGGTGGAATGGTAACCATCCCCTTAAGCTTTGCCATGTTTATCCTCATGTCCATTGCCTTTAACCGCATGGCTGTTTTCAAAGCCTATGCCCCCACTCTGGCAGACAAAAGAGTCATTGACAGGATTCACGGCTGGGGCACAGATTATGAAGAAACCCGTTACAACGGCATCACAGTACCGGTGATCATTTCCGTCATCTGTCTTGCTGTATTTTGCTGGGGACTTGTACCCTGGACCTAGGAATACTGAATACTTAAGAGAATCATCTTCTCCGCAGTATAACCTGACCTGTAAAGCCCGGGGGCAACTCCCCGGGCTTTACAAAAACAAAAAGGAAACATTAATGAATTATCTGACATCCATGGGAAATATTTTAGCCTTTAACGCCATTGGGCTGCAAAAGGGAATTGATATAAAACGCCTACAATATTACGCCATCCTCAATGTCTTGATTCTGGGATTGATCTATGGATGTTCTGCTGCCCTGTTCAGTCGGGTAATATTAATGGACAACGGATTTGATGCCACGGCCTATAACCCGCTTAAAATAATTATAGCAGGGATTCCCGTGGCCTTTTTCATGCATGCTGGAGCCGCTCTTTTTATCTGGGTTTTTTTAAGGGCCATTGGCGGAAAAGCCAATTTCTTGACCTCCTATTTTTATATCGGAGTGGCTGCCATTTCATTGTGGCTTGTGGCCCCCTTTGTGGCCTTTTTTCAGATCGGGGCAACATCCATAGTGATCACAATTCTGACCGCTATTTTTGCCCTCTATGCCTTTGCCGTGAATGTAAAGGTGATCAAGGCGACATTTCAATTATCAACTCTTAAAATGACCATTGCCACCTCTGTGACCCTCATGTATATCAGCTGCTTCCTCTATCTGTGGGTATAAGATGACAAAAAATCGGGTCAGGACTTCTTTTTTCTATTCTTTCTGGATTTTTTTTTATTTTTTTCCCAGTCCTCGTTGGCCCGGATCAGGTCCTGGACTGTTTCAGGCTCTTCTTTTGCCTCAATGATAAGTGAATATTCCTTTTTGCCAACCAGGATGGTTTCTATTGGTTTGGTCAAAAAGGTCTGGATCTCTTCCAGCAAGGGGGCCTCTTCTGTACTGCAAAAGGAGATGGCCTGGCCTTTTTGGGTCCCCCTGCCTGTTCTTCCAACCCTGTGGACATAATTTTCTTGTTTTTCAGGCAAATCATAATTCACCACAAAATCCACATCGGGAATATCAATGCCCCTGGCACTTACGTCGGTGGCAATGAGGATCTTTGCCCACCCGCTTTTAAACTGACCCAGAACAGCAGTCCTTTCATCCTGCTCTTTGTCACCGTGGATGGCCAGGGATTTAATTCCCACTCGTTCCAGGGCCTTTACTACCCGTTCCGCCCTTACCTTTGTCCTGACAAAAACGATGATCCTGGCATCTTTGTTGTCCTGGATAAATTTTCGCAGAAAAAAGCGCTTGTCATCCATTTCCACAAAAATAACTCCATGGGACACATTTTTTGAAACCGGATCATCCGGAGAAATCTGGATACGGATGGCTGAACTTTTAACCTGGGAAAAGGCCAGTTTCTTGATTTCCTTGTTAATGGTGGCTGAAAAAAACAGGGTTTGATGCCTCTGGACCAATTTTCTCTTCACCGACTCAATGTCTTTGATAAAACCCTTGTCAAGCATCTGGTCCGCTTCATCCAGCACCAGTATCTTCACTTTTTTGACATCAATGGCGCCCTGGCTGATGAGGTCAAACATCCGGCCCGGGGTTGCAATGAGCACATCGATCCCATTTTTTAATTTTTTTATCTGTGGATCCTGTTCCACACCGCCGAACAGGGCAAAGGCTTTTACCTTTGTATGGTGGGACAGGGTGGCAAAAACATCCCCGATCTGGGCGGCCAGTTCCCGGGTGGGGACCATGACAATGCAATGGATACCAAAGGAGCGTTTTGAACTTTTGGCCCGGTGAATCTTATCAATAATGGGAATGGCAAATGCTGCTGTTTTCCCTGTGCCTGTCTGGGCAATGGCAAGCACATCTTCTCCTTTCATTATAGAAGGAATGGCTTTATACTGGATATCTGTAGGTCTTTTAAATCCAAGGTTTGACAAATTTCTCTTTATAGCCGAAGAGATGTGATACGTTTCAAATTTCATGGAATCCTGCTGTGATTTAAATTAAAGCTTTAAGATAGTGAGAAATTGTATAAAATGCAACAGGCATTCTTTACTTTTGGCCTTTTACTCCTATATTTTGTGTTATAACAAAAAGAGAAATTTACTTGACTTGAACTTTTGAGAAAAGTATCAATAGAAATCTGGCAGAGGTTATGTTTTATTAAAAGAGCCTATATTAAAAGCATGCGGAGCAGTTAACTTTATATGGTGAATTAATATGGATAAAATAGAATCAATTAAATTAAAGGTGATAAAATGACAG
>DAOWDR010000751.1 GCA_030638935.1 Desulfobacteraceae bacterium
ACCCTGGGCGGTTCAGGACATGCACTATCAACAATCAAGGCCATCCTTCCCCATGGCATTCTCATCGGTATTGACCAGGACATGGATGCCATTGCCAATGCAAAAAAAGTTATGGCACCCTTTGAAAAAAATGTCCGGCTGTTCCACAGCAATTTTTCCAGCCTCCCTGACATCCTGCAATCAAACAACATCAAGGGGGTTAATTCCATTCTCCTTGATCTGGGTTTTTCTTTTAACCAGCTGGTTAACGGTAAACGAGGATTCAGTTTTAATAAAAATGAGCCTCTGGATATGCGAATGGATATCAGGACTTCCCTGACAGCAAGGCAGATTGTAAACACATACAAGGAAAAAGATCTTGTTAATATTTTTTTCAAGTTCGGAGAAGAAAAATTTTCCAGGAAAATCGCCAGGGTCATTTTAAAAAAACGGATGGAAGACCCCATTGAAACAAGCAAAGAACTGGCCCAGCTCATTGTGGATGCCACACCTGCAAAAATAGCATTTAAACAAAAAATTCATCCGGCAACCCGGGTGTTCCAGGCCTTGCGAATTGAGGTCAACCAGGAACTGGCCCAACTTGAAACCTTTATGAAGCACCTTCCTTCACTGCTCGTAAAGGGTGGCAGGGTCTGCATTATTTCCTTTCACTCCCTTGAGGACCGCATCGTCAAACACAGTTTGAGAAAATTTGAAAACGGATGTACCTGCCCCAGGAATTTCCCCGGTGCATGTGCGGATTCATACCCCAGATAAAATCAATTTCCAAAAAACCGATGCTCCCGACACAGGAAGAAATTGATGCAAACCCCATGGCCAGAAGTTCGAAACTTCGGGTGGCAGAAAAAATATAATCGATAATAATAGAACCGATAAAATTATAAACAGAATGAATGGGCCAATGACAAAAAGAGACAAAACACAAAATGGACAGCGGGTCGGCTACAGGTGGCTGGCTCTGATTGCTGTTCTGTTTTGTGAACTCATGGTCCATGCATGGGTCAGGACAGAGTCCAGCCAAACCATTGTAAAGATATCAAATGCCCAGGTAGGTATCACAAAAGCCATCTCCTATGGAAAGGCTTTGTCCCTTGAAAGGGACCGGCTAAAATCAGATACCCGAATCACAAAAATTGCCAGAACCCACCTGGGCCTCTCAACAGATACATTTAACCAGACCATTTATCTTTCAGGAGATGACCGGTAATGGAAAAAAATCCAAAAAAACAGGTCAAGCAACGGATTTTTGTGATCCAAATCCTGCTGGTTGGATGTATCTGTCTATTGGTGGCCAGGTCCTTTGAGGTTCAGATTTTCAAGGCCCGCGATCTGACCAAAAAAGCCGAACAGGGCTATTCCAAATACCTGACCATCAAAGGGGAAAGGGGCCAAATTCTGGATCGTCATCTCAGTAAACTGGGTACCAGCATTGATGCTCCAACCATAACGGCAGACCCGTCCAAGATACTGGACCCGGCAAGGACGGCTACAGATCTTTCAAAAATCTTAAAAGTAAAACCAAGGGTTTTAAAAGAAAAATTGTCAAGGAACAGACGATTTATCATGGTTGCTGAAAAGGTATCCCCCACCCAGGCCAAGAGAATCAGGGCATTAAATATCAAGGGGATATATCTTGAAAACGATTCCAAGCGCTTTTACCCCAATCGCAACCTGGCAGCCCAGGTCATCGGATTTACAGGCAAGGATAATTCCGGGCTGGAAGGCCTTGAATTCAAATACAATGCCATTCTTGAAGGCGAGGTTGTCAAGATAAAGGTCAAAAGGGATGGGGCAGGCCGGGTGCTGGATATCAATAAAAAACGCCGGAGCGAGCTAAAGGGAAATTCCCTTGTACTAACCATTGATAAAAAAATTCAATTCCTTTCCGAGCAGACCCTTGAACAAACCGTTAAGACCCACCAGGCAAAGTCGGGCATGGCCCTTGTCATGAAGCCTTCCACCGGAGAATTGCTTGCCATGGCCCACTACCCCGGATTCAACCCAAATAACTTTAATGCCTCCAACAGGGACACATTCAGAAACCGGGCAATTACCGATGCATTTGAACCGGGATCTGTCATAAAAATATTCACAGTAGCCGCAGCCCTTGAAAAGGGATTTACCCCCAAATCCATTTTCTTTTGTGAAAACGGGAAATACCGTATTGGCAGATTCACCATCCACGATACCCATCCCAGAGAATGGCTCACCTTAAACCAGATTATCAAATTTTCCAGTAATATCGGAGTAACCAAAATTTCAGAAACCATTGGAAAAAAAGCCCTCCATGATTACCTCACCGATTTTGGATTTGGCTTGAAAACCGGAGTGGGCTGCCCGGGAGAAACAAACGGGACTCTGCTTTCCCATGGTAAATGGTCAAAAATAGATGCAGGTGCCATCTCATTTGGCCAGGGTCTCTCGGTTTCAGCAATCCAATTGATTTCAGGGGTATGCGCCATTGCCAATGACGGCATGCTGATGCAACCCATGCTGATTAAAAAAATTATTTCCAATACAGGCAACGATATCCAGGTGTTCCAACCCACGCAGCTGCGGCAGGTGGTTTCCACCAAAACAGCCGACCAGGTCAAAGCGATGATGAACCTGGTGGTCCAGGAAGAGGGAACCGGAACAATGGCTGCCATGGAAGGATATAGGGTTTGTGGAAAGACAAGTACAGCCCAAAAGGCCAACAAGAATAAAACAGGATATGAAAAAAATAAATATATTGCTGCCTTTGCCGGATTTGCCCCCCAGAAAAATCCGGAACTTGCCATCCTTGTGGTAATAGATGAACCCAAAAAACAACATTATGGTGGAGAAGTGGCTGCACCGGCATTTAAAACCATTATGGCCCAGTCCTTTAGCTATTTGAATATTGCGCCTGAAAACACAAAGTCCATGATCGCAGCTGTTACAAAGGGAGAAGTCAATTGAAACTGTCTACCCTGATAAAAGGCTGTGACCTGAGAAAAGGCTTTGAACTGATAAATGAAACAGGTTCTATTTTGGGATCATGGGACAAAATAGATATCACATCCATCAATTCCCGGGCCCAGGAGGTTGAGCCTGGCGGGCTGTTTCTGGCGGTCAAGGGATACTCGGCAGACGGCCATGATTATATTGACCAGGCCATTGCAAACGGGGCTATAGCCGTCATTGCCCAAACCGATCCCAATAAGGGCAAGCCAGGCAAGAAGGATCTGGGCTACGACAATCTCATCCTTGTGGAAGACTCCAGAAAAGCCACAGCCATTGTGGCGGCAAATTTTTATGGCCGGCCGTCAAAGGATCTTACCCTGGTTGGTATCACCGGAACCAATGGAAAGACCACTACCACCTGGATTCTGGAAAGCATTTTCAATTCCTGCGGATTTAACTCAGGTGTCATTGGCACGGTCAACATTAGGTACAATGGAAAAAGTTTTGACAATCCCATAACCACCCCGGATGCCATTGAATTACAAAAAATACTATTCAAAATGAAACAGGCAAAAGTCACCCATGTTATAATGGAGGTTTCCTCCCACGGGTTGGACCAGGGCCGGGTTGAGGCATGTGAATTTGATGCAGGGGTCTATACCAATTTAACCCAGGACCACCTGGATTACCACGGGACAATGGATGAATACTTCCAGTGTAAAAAACGCTTTTTTACAGATTTTTTAGGACCCAAGAGCCAAACAGGCCTGGCACCGGCTGTCATTAATATGGAAGATGACAAAGGAAAAAGCCTGGCTAAATCCATTTCCTACAAAAAATTTCTGGTCAGCCACAGGGTTTCAGACCTGGCTGGCCAGGCTGCAGACGTTTTTGCCCTGGACATTACAGATGATATCAACGGACTGTCCGGTACCATTTCCCTTGCCGGAAAACAATTTGCCCTGAAAACATCCCTAACCGGCACTTTCAATCTTGAAAATATTTTATGTGCCGCAGGGGCAGCCCTTGCAATCGGCATTGATAAAGAAAAAATACAGCAGGGCATTGAATCCTTGACCCATGTGCCTGGCAGGCTGGAAAAAATCGAAAACCGGATCAACCGATATTTGTTTGTGGACTATGCCCATACACCGGACGCCCTTGAATCCATCCTTGCCACCCTGGCACAGCGGGCACCTGCACGGGTGATAACAATATTTGGATGCGGCGGAGACAGGGACAGGACAAAACGAGAGCCCATGGGAAAGATTGCATGTAAATACAGTGATGTTGCAATAGTTACCTCGGACAACCCCAGACAGGAATCCCCGGAAGCCATTGTCAACCAAATTATAGAGGGTCTCCAGGTCGATGGAGTCTGTGAACTTGACAGGGCCACCCTTGCTGACAATCCGGAAAAAAAAGGATATTTCAAGGAAGTAAACCGGAAAAAAGCCCTTGAAATTGCCGTTATGATTTCCCGGCCTTCCGATATTATTGTGGCCGCAGGCAAGGGCCATGAAACATACCAAATCACCAACTCAGGCACCATCCACTTTGATGACACAGAAGAGCTGGTCAGGGCATGTGAAAAATTTGAAACCAGATTTACTCCCATTGAATGGAGTCCGGACGATTTAGCCCAGGCCCTGGGCCAGGAACCTGTGATTGAAACCATGGGAAAATCCGCCATAGTTAGCTTCAGCCATATCAATACCGACTCCAGAACCATTACCCCCGAACAACTTTTTCTTGCTCTGAAGGGGGATAACTTTGACGGCCACGATTTTATCCCAGCCCTTTTGAATAAAGGGATACAAGGCTTTGTGGCTGAAAAAGGATATCTTACCACCCTTGCCCCCGCCCAACTATACCAAATAAAAAAAAGTAAGGTTCTCTTTTTTGAGACAAAAAATACACTTGCAGCCCTTGGGTGTCTTGCCAGGTATCAAAGGCTTCGCTCAAAGGTAAAAATAGTTGCTATTACAGGCTCCAATGGCAAAACCACTACAAGGCGGATCACCCAAGAAATATTCAAAACACGATTTAACACCCTGGCAACCAAGGGAAATTTCAATAATGAAATCGGCATGCCCCTGACCCTGTTAAACCTCTCCTTTGCCCATGAATGGGCTGTCATTGAAATGGGCATGAACCATCCCGGGGAAATTTCACGGCTCTCCCAAATTGCCTGCCCGGATATAGCCATTGTCACCAATACTTCAGGAGCCCATCTTGAAGGGCTAAAAACTTCCGAAAACGTGGCCTGGGCCAAGGGTGAAATTTTCGAACATGTTCGGGAAAACGGCCATGCCATCATATTTGCAGAAGACAAAAGACGGGAAATTCTTGAAACCTGTGCCAAAAAAAACAAAAAAATTGCAAAGATTCTGTTCTTTGGACCTGATTCAAAATCTGGCCCCGGGTCTGAAATCAAATCTCACACAAGGGCCAGGGATATTGAAATCACAGGCCAGACAAGTCATTTCAGGCTAGCTGACAAAGAAAGTGACACCCCCTATTCAATCGGCTCTCCTGCCCCCTTTATGGTCAACAACGCCCTTGGGGCCATCACAGCGGCAAGGATTGCCAAAATTTCAAGCCAGGGGATCAAAACAGGTCTTGCAGCCTTTATCCCTGTTTCCGGCCGTATGAAAATGGACCAACTTCCCAATGGTATTCATTTAATTGACGACACCTACAATGCCAATCCCGCATCCATGGCCCAGGCATTGAGAACTCTACAGCTGATGGCAAAGAAAGGACCATCAATTGCCATCCTTGGAGACATGCTTGAGCTTGGAAAAAATTCAGATCATCTACACAGGGAAATTGGAAATCTTGTGGCCGCAACAAAGGTCTCCCGTTTATACCTGTTTGGAAAACAAGTAAGTCATATTTTGGAAGGTGCCCTTGAAAAAGGTTTTTCAAAGGAAAAAACCTTTTGGGGGGCAAAACAAGAAATTGCCCTGGATGTTTTGCAAAAGGCCCAAAAAGGAGACTGGATTCTTCTAAAAGGTTCCCGGGGAATGGCAATGGAAACCATTATTTCAGACATGAAAACCCAGGTCGAAAAAGGAGCTCTATGAAACACCCTAAGGCCAATAATGAAAACCGAATATGTATTGACAGAAGAAAATTTTCCTACGCCGCCTATGTTCCTGAAAGAAGATCAGGTTTGGACAGGCGGAATATAAAAGCAACCCAGTCAAAGAGAAAAGTGGTGTACGCTTAATGTTTTACCAATTTATATATCCCTTGCATGAATATTTTACGGCTCTGAATATATTCCGCTATATTACCTTTAGAACCATCTACGGCAGTCTGACCGCATTTTTAATCTGCCTTCTTTTAGGACCATTTGTAATTAAAGGGCTCAGAAAAATGCAAATCGGTCAGATCATCCAGACCGATGGTCCCAAAACCCATATGGGAAAACAGGGAACACCCACCATGGGCGGGATACTGATTCTTTTTTCAATTTTCATGTCAACCATTCTATGGGGAAACCTGACCAACCATTATGTTTCCATTCTTCTTTTAACCGTGCTTCTTTTCGGATTTATAGGCTTTTTTGACGACTATTTAATGCAGGTCAAAAAAAGGAATATGGGGTTTACAGCCAAGGGGAAGTTTGCGATCCAGGTTATTTTCGGCCTGGTCATTGGATTTTTAATTTATAAATGCCCGGATTTCAATACCAGTCTGACCATTCCCTTTTTTAAAGATTTTTCACCCGACCTAGGGATTTATTATATTCCCTTTGCCTGTCTGGTGATTGTGGGAACCTCCAATGCCGTCAACCTGACCGACGGATTGGACGGTCTTGCAATAGCCCCCTATATTGTGGCCAGCGTCACCTATATGTTTTTTGCCTATGTGGCAGGCCACACCCAGTTTGCAGAATACCTCCATGTCCGGCACATTGCATCGGCCGGTGAAATAACTGTAATCTGCGGAATTTTGGCAGGTGCGGGACTGGGTTTCCTCTGGTTCAATGCCCACCCGGCCCAGGTATTCATGGGAGACTCCGGATCCATTCCCCTGGGAGCCATCCTCGGCACCGTTGCCGTGGTTACCAAACAAGAAATTCTCCTGCTCATTGTGGGCGGACTTTTTGTCATCGAGGCCCTGTCCGTGATTATCCAGGTCTCTTACTTTAAAATTACAAAGGGAAAACGTGTTTTCAGGATGGCCCCCTTGCACCACCATTTTGAACTTAAGGGCTGGCATGAATCCAAAGTCATTGTGAGATTCTGGATCATCGCCATTATCCTGGCTCTTATTTCATTGAGCACACTTAAGATAAGGTAAAGGCATGGAAGAAACCAAACAATCATATTATCTGGTCGTGGGATTAGGCAGTTCCGGTCTGTCAATGGCCCGATTTCTCCATTCCAAGGGCAGGAAGGTTGTTGCAACGGATATTGACAAATCAAGAACAGATGCCGAGAATATTCTCAAAAAACTTGGCATAGTAACCCAGATCGGTTTCCATGACCAAAAAACCTTTAACCTTGCCAAGGCAATAGTGGTCAGCCCAGGGGTCCCCCTGGATATGACCTACCTTAAAACAGCCTCCCAAAAAGGGGTTCCAATTGTTGGCGAGCTGGATATTTTTTCCCAATACAATGCAACCCCGGTCATAGCCATCACCGGGACCAACGGAAAGACCACCACCACAACCCTGATCAAGGGTATGCTCAATGCCTCTGGAATCTCCACTTTCACGGGTGGTAATATCGGCACCCCCTTGGTGGAATACCTAATGGCTGAACAAAAAGCAGACATGGTTGTGGCTGAAATTTCCAGTTTTCAGCTGGACCTTGCCAACAATTTTAAACCCGATTATGCCCTTTTGCTTAATGTGGCCGAAGATCATTTGGACCGGTACAACGGCTTTGAGGGATATGTAGAATCCAAATGGTCAATTTTTAAAAATCAGACATCCCGTGATAATGCCATCATCAACCAGACCATTGACGGATTTGAGATAAGAGTTTCTAAGATTGCCTCCCGGGTCTTTTCTTTTTCCTCCCAACCTGATTCAAAAACCATCAAAAAAAATGGCCCGGTAAAGGACCAGGTAAATGACCGGGTAAATGCCCGAATTTTTGAAGGTGATATCCTCATCCAGACCAAAGAGGGCCTGCAAAACATTCCCACCCAGACCCTAACCCAACTGCCGGGTATCCACAACAGGGAAAACATTGCTGCAGCAGCCCTGGCAACCCTTTTGGCCGGTGGGAATTTAGAGGGGATTATAGAGGGACTAGAAAACTTTAAAAATCTACCCCACCGCATGGCATTTATCCGGGAGATCAAGGGAATTTCGTTTTACGATGATTCAAAGGCCACCAATACAGATGCAGTGGTCCGGGCCCTTGAATCCTTTAAAAAGGATATTATCCTGATCCTTGGCGGAAGGGAAAAAGGAACTGATTTCTCCCTCCTCGCCCCTCAAATTAAAAAACAAACTGAGACCAGGGTAAAGCAGATAATTGCCTTTGGTGAAGCCAGGCCCCATATCCAGGATGTCCTGGGAAAAATTTGTCCTGTTTTGCAGGTTGAATCCATGGAAAAGGCAGTTAAAAAGTCCTATAAAAACGCTTGCCCAGGGGATGTGGTACTACTCTCTCCGGCATGCGCCAGTTTTGATATGTATGAAAACTATGGGGCCCGGGGGGATGACTTTATCTCCCTGGTAAGGGAACTTGAAAATGGATAATCAAATGACCTACATACATCCTTTTTTCAGCGAGAAGCGCATCCTCTTCCCTGTGCTGCTGCTTTCGGGCATAGGAATTGTCATGGTCTATTCAGCCTCTTCATCCATCAGTATGGAAGATCACAACAACCTGTTCTATTTCATGAAAAAACAGGCCCTGTTTTTGTGTATCAGTCTTTGTGTGATGTTTGTGACGGCCTCCTTTCCCTATAGACTCTATAGAAGCTTTGCCTATATCATCCTTGCGGCCTCCTTTGGGCTACTCATTGCCGTACTGTTCCCGGCCTTAAATATCAAGGCAGGCGGCGCATACCGCTGGTTGAATCTGGGGGGGCTTACCTTCCAGCCGGCAGAATTTGCAAAATTGGCCATGATCCTTTTCATGGGATATTCCCTGGCAAAAAAACAAGAGATGATCCAGCAATTTTCCATAGGGTTTTTTCCCCATGCCGTTATCTTTAGCATCTTTGCCGGGCTTATAATTATTCAACCGGATTTCGGCACAATTGTGGTGATGGGATTAATCTGCTGGGGCATGATGTTTATTGCAGGCGTAAGACTTCTCCATTTGCTGAGCCCCCTGCCCCTTGTCATCCCCATTGTATATTTTCTGGTCTTCAAGGTTGAATATCGGCTCCTGCGGATACTATCCTTTATGAACCCCTGGGATGATCCCTATAATACCGGATACCAAATCACAAATTCCCTAAAAGCCATTGGGTCCGGCGGTTTATTCGGCAAGGGCATAGGCCTGGGAATGCAAAAAATGCACTATCTGCCCGAACCCCATACGGATTTCATTTTTTCCATTATAGGTGAAGAACTGGGGCTTTTGGGCATCATTGCCATTTTCACCCTCTATACCATGATCCTGGTAACCGGCTCCCAGATTGCCAAAAATTCAGACAATATGTTTGGCACGATCACGGCAGCCGGCCTGACCCTGTATATTGGGGTCCAGGTCATAATAAACACGGGCGTGGCCCTGGGGGTGCTTCCCACAAAAGGCCTTACCCTGCCCTTTATCAGTTATGGCGGGACTTCCCTGGTGATCAACATGGCTGCCATGGGAATTTTAATGAACATTGGGGCGTCTATTAAAAATGAAAAATAAATTCAACCTCATTATTGCTGGCGGAAAAACAGGGGGACATCTCTTCCCCGGTATTGCGGTTGCCCAGGCCATTAAATCAAAAAATCCCAATGCCAAGGTTCTCTTTATCGGCACTGATGCTCCCTTTGAAGTCTCCACCCTGGAAACCTATGGATTTGATCACAAAGTCATAATTTCCAAACCCATCAAGGGCGGAAGCCTTGTTGGCAAGCTATATTCAACCGGCCTTATACTTGTCAGCCTGATTCAATCCCTGATGATTTTGACCCGATTCAAACCAAATTTTGTCCTGGGGGTTGGAGGTTTTTCCTCCTTTGCCGTTGTGCTGGCTGCCTGGATACTAAGAATCCCCAGGGCCATCCAGGAACAAAATTCCATCCCCGGTATTACCAACCGCCTCTTGTCAAGATTTGCAGATACCATTTTTACTGCCTTTGAAACCACCAGGGGAATGGACAATAACCATAAAACCCGATATGTGGGCAATCCCATCCGCAGAACAAGCCCGGTACAGCCCCAAAAATCAAATCAGGGATCAAGCCAAAACCCAAGCCAGGATTTGGATATCAATCCTGAAGATTTCACCATCCTTGTAACCGGCGGCAGCCAGGGAGCAGCCAGTATTAACCATGCCTTTGTCCGGGCAATGGAGCTGATGGATGACCTAAGCCGGGTTTATATCATCCACCAGACCGGAACTGCTGAAGAAAACAAAATCCGGGACGCCTATGGCAAAATTGCCGTAAGGTCCACGGTCCAGGCTTTTTTCCATGATATGCCGGCCCTCCAGGACAGGGCCGATTTGGTGATTACCCGGGCCGGAGCCGGCGCCATTTCCGAATTAACCATAAAAGGGGTGCCGTCCATTCTTGTACCCTTTCCCCATGCAGCCGACGACCACCAGACATACAACGCAAAAATTCTGGAAAACAAAGGGGCCGCAGTTCTCATTGCCGACCAGAACCTGACAGGGTCTGTATTAAAAGAGACCATCAAGACCCTGATGGGGGACAAAAAAGCCTTAAAACAAATTGGAATTGCCGCAGGCAGACTTGCAATGCCCGATGCTGACAAAATCATTGCAGCATCAATTTTAAACACAAAGGACATAGAGGTATAACCATGTATCAAAGCAATTACCATATCCATTTTGTGGGCATCGGCGGAATCGGCATGAGCGGAATTGCAGAATTATTGATCAATCTTGGATACACCGTATCCGGCTCAGACCTGAAACTTTCCCATATTACCAAAAGACTTGAAAAAAAAGGTGCAAAAATTTTCCAGGGCCACAGCAAAGGCCAGATAGAAGGAGCCAATGTCATTGTCACCTCATCTGCCGTTTCCCAGGAAAATCCCGAAGTGGTCCAGGCCAAACAGATGGTTATTCCCATCATTCCCAGGGCTGAAATGCTGGCAGAACTAATGAGGATAAAATATTCCATTGCCATCTCCGGCGCCCATGGAAAGACCTCCACCACGGCCATGATCTCTGCGATCCTGAATACCGCCGGCCTTGACCCCACCGTGATCATCGGCGGCCTGTTACAGGGGCTGGATACCAATGCCCTCCACGGCAACGGAGACTTTATTGTGGCTGAAGCCGATGAAAGCGACGGCTCTTTTCTAAAATATGCCCCGGCCATTGCTGCTGTAACCAATATTGACCTGGAACACCTTGACTTTTATAAGGATATTGAAGAGATCAAGGACACCTTTGTCCAGTTCATCAATTCCGTCCCCTTTTACGGCCTGGCAATCCTCTGCCTGGACAATGAGCATGTCCAGAACATTTTACCCAGAATCCATGTGAGGTACACCACCTTTGGTATGAGCGCCCAGTCAGACCTCCAGGCCAGGGACATCAGCTTTCTGGGCGGAAAAAGTAAATTTTCCGTATTTCACATGAACCATGAATTGGGCGAAATCAAGCTGAACATTCCGGGGCACCACAATATTTCAAATGCCCTGGCAGGAATTGCCACTGCCCTGGAACTAAAGATACCATTTGTCACCATAAAAAAGGCCTTGGAAGAGATCCGTGGTGTTAAGCGCCGCCTTGAAATAAAAGGAGAAAAAAAAGGCATAATGGTCATGGATGATTATGGCCACCACCCCACTGAGATCATGGCCACACTTACAGCTCTTCGGGAAAGTTATCCGGACAAGCGCCTTGTGGTTTTGTTCCAGCCCCATCGTTACACCCGGACCCAGGCCCTGTTTGATGAATTCACCCGATCCTTTTACCAGTCCGCCGTATTGATTGTGCTGCCCATTTATGCGGCCAGTGAAGATCCAATTGAAGGTGTGGATTCAAAATCCCTTTGTGAGGGTATCCAGGCCCACGGCCATAAGGATGTCTCCTTTGCACCGGATTTTACCCAGGCCCTGTCCATGATCACACACAAGGTAGGTGAAGGTGACATGGTCCTTACCCTGGGAGCAGGCGACATATACACCCTTGGGGAAAAACTTGTGGAGATATTATAAAAAAAGATGAGTGCTGAAAACAAACATAAACACCTCCTGGAAACCTTTGGACTATTATCCCGGGAACCCCTGGACAAATATACCAGTTTCAGGGTGGGTGGACCGGCAGATCTTTTGGCAGAGCCACGGGACAAGCAGGCACTTGTTGCCCTGCTTAGGGCTGCCAGAAAGGATGGCATACCCGTCACCATTATCGGGGGCGGTACCAATACCCTGGTTTCTGACAAGGGTATCCGGGGGCTTGTCATTGTTCTAAAAGAACTTAAATCATCTCCCAAAATATGGGAAGAATCCAAGGCAATAAAATCCCAGGGCACTAGAAAAACAATTGCTGTTGATGCAGGTGAACGCCTGTCAACTGTATCTAAATTTGCCATGGACC
>DAOWDR010000387.1 GCA_030638935.1 Desulfobacteraceae bacterium
CGCTCTGCCATGGCACGGGTTTCAGATTCAGTTGCAAAGGCCTTGTAAATGGAAAACAGGGTACAGGTGCCTGGGTCTTTGGGCTCATCCGGCCCAAGGGAATTGGTGGCAATTTTCATGATCATCTTTCTGAGCCGTTTTTCTGTATCAAACAAGGGAATGAAATTATTATAGCTTTTGCTCATCTTTCTTCCGTCAAGTCCCGATAGAACCGCCGATGATTCATCCACTACCACCTCGGGCAGGATAAATAATTTTTTATATTGATGGTTAAAACGGCCTGCAATATCTCTTGTCATCTCAAGGTGCTGAATCTGATCTTTACCAACGGGTACTTTTTTAGCATTAAACATTAGAATATCGGCTGCCATGAGAATCGGGTAGGAAAACAAGCCCATGGTAATCCCCTTGTCGGTATCCCTGTTTTTATCTTCTTCATTTTCCTGGACAGCCGCTTTATAGGCATGTGCCCGGTTCATTAATCCCTTGGCTGTCAAGCAGGTTAATATCCATGTTAATTCCGGAATTTCAGGAATATCAGACTGGCGGTAAAAAACACAGTTTTCATAATCCAATCCCAGGGCAATCCAGGCCGCTGCAATTTCAAGGGCAGATTGTTGGCGTTTTTTTACGTCATGATTTTTGATCAGGGAGTGGTAATCTGCCAAAAAATAATAGGAGGTAAGATCAGGATTTTTACTGGATTCAACTGCAGGGCGAATGGCACCCACATAATTTCCTAGATGTGGAGTACCACTGGTTGTAATACCGGTTAAATAATCTGCATTTTTCATTTATCTTCCTATAATTTTAATTGAGTTAATTGGATTAAAACTGGGAGTACCAAAAACTTTTGTTTTAATCAATAAGTTTGTTTTCACGGGCGTATTGAGTGGCAAATAAAATTTCTTTTTTTCGGGTTTCAAGTTTATTATCCAGCTTTTCGTTCAAAATCAGGTTCAAAATTTTAGTATACACGGGTCCTGGTTTGATCCCAAGTACAAGCAAATCTTTTCCACATAGGATGGGTTTAATATATCTGTGGCGGGTGTAAAAATTAGATATGGCTTTTCTGATTGCTTCATCTTTTGTCAATGCCATCATATACAGGATACATTCTGTTTTGAAATTAATAAGCCCCCAATATAATTCCTGGCGGGTGAGGGGATAGGAAGATTCAATGAGATTTAATCTATTTTCAGCCTTATATCTTTTCCCAAGTAATAGTCTCTTTTCCTTTTCCGGTATCATGAGACGGTGGCAGATCTGTTCGCAAACCTGGTAGGAGCATCTGTTTAAAAGTGCCATAAAATAAACCGCCCACCTGGGATATTCTTCATCCAAATAGAGCAGGTCATGCCAGGTCAATGTTTTGTTTACGGATTCAAACAATGCGTATGTGGTGGGGGTTATCAGCAACTGGCTGTTGAGAACTTTTTCAAGGCCGTAGGATTCCATGGTATGAATGGCTGGAATCGGGTTTTCTTCTCCTAAAATTTGTTTAAGTTCAGATAGGACCCTCAGGCCGCTCAGATGCTTGAAACAATCAATTTTTACGGCATTTTTAATCAAGGTGGAAGTAACTTTTCCAATATTAAATCCAAATCGATTTGCAAACTTTATGGCTCGAAAAACACGTGTGGGGTCTTCTACAAAACTTAAATTGTGGAGGGTCCTGATTGTTTTATCCTTTAAATCCCGGTTGGCCCCAAAATAATCTATCAGGGTTCCAAAGCTATCCTGGTTCAAAGAAAGGGCCAGGGTGTTGATGGTAAAATCCCGCCGGGCAAGATCTTTCTTAATGGAACTTTTTTCAACAATGGGCAGTGCCGCCGGTGTGGCATAATATTCCAGACGGGCCGAGACCACATCCACTTTGAAATTATCGGGAAAAACAATCACGGCTGTGCCAAATTTTTTATGGATATTGACCCGGCATCCCTGGTGTTTTGCAAAAAATTTTGCAAACTCAATACCATCACCTTCCACTACAATATCAATATCTTCAATCTCCCGGTCCAGCAAAAGATCACGGACAAACCCTCCTACAACGTAAAGGTTCACCCCAAGATCCTTACCCGTTGTACTAATCGCTTTTAACAGGTCTTTTGTTTTGGTAGAAAGACGATTTTCAAGGATATTGTTAATGTGTCGTTTTTTTGTATGCTGTTTTTGTGAAACTTGGGCTTGTGTCTGGGATACTTCCCAATTATGTTGCACAAGATAATTGAGTAAATCGGTCCGGGTGATGACACCTTTTATGTGGCTGTCATCAATTACCGGTATAATCCGCTGCTTACCCTCGATGATTTTTAATTCAATTTCGGCCACATCGGCATCAGAGGAAACAAAATGTATTTCTGAATTCATATATTCAGAAACCGGTTGCCTTGCCAGCTTATGGAATAATGATTTTTCCACCACCTGCCGGGTAATATATCCTTCATAGGAATTTAATTTAATATCCACCACCAAAAGGGTATTCACATTATACCGGGTCATTATTTTTCCGGCATCTTTACAACTTGCATGGGGTTCAATGGTAATGGCAGGGGATGACATCAGCGTTTTGGCAACCTGGATGCTCTTAACTTCATTTTTTAATTTGTCCAAAAGCATCATTTCCACCTGGGGCAGAGTCTGGTTGTCAATCCTGGTTGATGCGGCATAGGCATGTCCGCCTCCCCCCAGTTCAGACATGATTTTTCCCACATCCACCTCGGGAATTCTGTTTCGGGCAATGATATCTATTTTGGACCCCATAAGAACAATGGCAAAAAAGATGTCCAGGTTTTCCATTCTAACGATTTTCTGGACAATGGAGGCCAAATCAGTAATATAGGAAGGAGAGGAAATGGTGGAGATATTCACATCAACCCCGTTTATCCTGTGGACACTCATTTCATTGAGCAGTTCATTAAGCCAGGTCACCTGTTCGGCTTTAATTTCTTTTACCACCAGGCTGGCAATGGTGTTTAAACTGGCACCGCAGGAAAGCAAAGAACCGGCCTGGATAAAATCTGCCTGGGTTGTGGAAGAATAGGTAAAAAGTCCAGTGTCCTCATAGATACCAAGGGCCATGACAGTAGCTTCTTCCGGTGTCAGCGCAATCTGTTTCTCCTGTAATATTTCGCTTAATATGGTGGTGGTGGCTCCATATTCTTTTGAAATATCTACATTGGCCCGGATATCTTCGGTCATGGGGGGGTGGTGGTCATAAATCTCTATATGAAGCCCATTTTTTTCCAGCAATTTGGATACCCCTGTCAGTCTGTTCTTCTGCCTGGTGTCAACAATAACCAGGGTGGTTGTCTCTGAAAAATCAATCATGGAGGGATCAGCCATGTTAAACAGATAACTCATTGAACTGATAAAAAAGTCCCTAAGGCTTTTTTCCTGGGACCCCGGAAAAATGATAACAGCATCTGGGTAAAGTTTTTGTACGGCAAGCATGGCACCAATTGCATCAAAATCTGCATTCACATGACTGGTGATAATGGTCCTGGCCAAAATTTTATTTTTTTTTTTCAAAAACAAACTCCCGTTGAAATGAAATAATGAAATTTATATAGTATATCTGTTTCAATTTTACAAATGGTCCGATTCTGGTATACTAATTTTTATATTTTGATTTTTGTGGTATCAGCGGTATTGAAACCTAAAATAAAGGATGTGTCATGGCCGTCGTATATGAATGGAAAGGGAAGAATCCAAAAGGCAATACAGTAAAAGGTGAAATGGAAGCTGAAAGCGTGGAGCAGGTCCGGCTAAGCCTACAGAGAAGGAAGATTACCCCCACAAAGGTCAAAAAGAAACCCAAGGACCTGTTTGAAAACGTTGAATTTCTCCAGCCCAAGGTTAAGGATAAAGATGTCATAATATTTGCCAGGCAATTTTCCACCATGATCGATGCAGGTCTGCCCCTGCTTCAATGCCTGGATATTTTGCAGGCCCAGCAGGAAAATCCCACCTTTAAAAAGAATCTGAAAAAAATTAAAGAATCGGTTGAGTCGGGTGAGACCTTTGCCGATGCTTTGAAAAAATTTCCCAAGGTATTCAATGAGTTGTTTGTCAACATGATTGCAGCGGGTGAAGCAGGGGGGATATTGGATGTCATCCTGGGCCGTTTGTCCGCCTATATGGAAAAAATGGCAAAACTCAAAAGCCAGGTCAAGGGCGCCATGACCTATCCTGCCATTACCCTTTTTGTGGCCGTTATTGTGGTGGCTATTATTCTGGTATTTGTTATTCCTGTATTTGAAGAGATGTTCGCAAGCTTTGGGTCGGCACTTCCGATGCCGACCCAGATGGTGGTAGTCATGAGTAATTTTGTGATTGGCAATATCCTGTATATCATTATTGGCCTCATTGTAACTATGTTTTTGCTTAAGCGTGTTTATGCCACCCAAAAAGGCAGGGTTTTCATGGACGGGATGTTCCTACGGTTGCCCGTGGTGGGTCTATTGATCCGGAAAGTAGCTGTGGCCAAATTTACTAGGACCTCCAGCACCATGATTTCAAGCGGGGTATCCATCCTGGAAGCCCTTGATATTGTTGCAAAAACATCGGGAAACAAAGTTGTTGAATTTGCCATTAACGACGTTAAAATTGGTATTTCAGAAGGTCGGTCCATGGCAGACCCCCTCCTTGAAAGCGGGGTGTTTCCTTCCATGGTCTGTTCCATGATAGCAGTGGGTGAATCCACCGGCGCCCTTGATACCATGCTTGAAAAAATAGCGGATTTCTATGATGATGAGGTGGATCAGGCCGTTAAAAACCTGACTGATATGATAGAGCCCTTGATGCTGGTTTTTTTAGGTGTTGTCGTGGGTGGGCTTGTTATTGCCATGTACCTTCCAATTTTCTCAATGGCTGGTGCCATTGGATAAGCTGGTTAAAACAAATTCGTTTCACCAGAATTTAGATCTTTATACCCAGTTAAAATGGATCATACTGGCAAGGGTTGTGTTTGCCATTGTGTTGATATTCTCCAGCCTGTTTTTTTCCACAGAAGATAATTTGTCCATCCTTTCCCAGCCATTTTTATCTCTGTACAATATGGCAGCCCTTGTGCTTGTCTTGTCCATTCTTTATATTTTTTGGTTAAACCAGAAAAAATGCCTGCTTGCCCTTGCTTATTTTCAAACCATTGCGGATACCTTTTTCGTGACAGGCATTATTTTTGTGACAGGCAGTTTTGACAGTGTCTTCACCTTTCTTTATCTTTTAGTCATCATCTATGCCTCCATGCTCCTGCTCCAAAAGGGTAGTTTTGTCATGGCCACTGTTTCAAGCCTAGAATACGGGCTGTTGATTGAGTTGGAGTATTATCGGGTGATCACCCCTTTCATGGGACAATATCCGATTTCAGTGACCATTGATGAAAATCAGATTACTTACCGGATTATAATTACCATTGCCGCCTGTTTTGCCGTGGCAATTCTTTCCGGCATCCTGTCCCTTCAACTCAAGAGTGCCAGACAGGATTTGAAAATAACCCAGGAACACCTTAAGCGGGTTGAAAAAATGGCAGCCATGGATGAGATGATTTCAGGGATTGCGCATGAGATCAAAAACCCCCTGGCATCTTTATCCGGGTCCATTCAATTGCTTAAAGAAGATACTAAATCCGGATCATATGAAGACAAACTCATGCAGATCATTTTAAGGGAGACCGAGCGTCTTAAGCAGATCTCCAACGATATAAGGCTTTTTGCAAAACCCAGCAAAACAAATGCAGGCCAGGTAGACATGACCCAGGCCGTTGAAGATGTGGTAACCTTGTTTTTAAACACTGTAAAATGGAAAACACGAATTCAGCTTTTAACAAAGATAGAAAAAGATCTTTTTGTGACCATTGATCCGGTTCACTTGAAACAAATTTTATGGAATATTATCAAAAACGCAGCCGAATCCATTGAAAAAAAAGGTAAAATCATTATTAGTCTTAACTCTCCAAGGAACAAACAGATTTACCTGACCATCCGGGATAACGGCATGGGCATTGATTCGGTAAAAGCCAAGCATATTTTTGATCCTTTTTATACCACAAAACCTGAAGGGACAGGCCTTGGACTGTCAATTATTCACCGCATTATTGACACCTATGAGGGAATGATCGATTTTGAATCAATCCCTGGTAAAGGAACCATTTTTACCATTGTTTTTAAAAATACACCACCCTTCAATGGCCACATAACAAAATCCGATTGAACCAGGGTAATCGCATGTAAATTTTGATTTGAGTAAAATCGGGATATCGGGATATAGTGAAGAGAGCCAGCGAGCAAAGAACAGCCCGGGGTGGGATGTGATTCACTGATTGAATAATTCTTGTCAGGCCACAAAATGTGGAACCAGGTGATCAACCGGGCCTAAAACAAAGCCTC
>DAOWDR010000468.1 GCA_030638935.1 Desulfobacteraceae bacterium
TAAAAATTGGTCATCATCTGACTGACAATCCGCTCGGCACTCCGCAGGGCTATTTTATCAACTGCATCCCGCTTATTGCTTTCATCATTGACCGTATCAACTGCAACCGTATAGGGTTCTTTGGATGAAAAGTTTTTCACAGACCAGATAATACCTCCTTCCGGTCCGATCAGCTGCACATCGATCATAGCTTTCACCTGTCGTTCCACAACCGATTCACTTGATGATCGGGACAGAGTTGAAAAGGTGATGGAGTTAACGGTTCCCGTGATCTTTCTGGTCGCCTTGGAGGAATCCACCACAATCGTATCTGTTTTCTCCTGGATCTCCCGGATCAACTCGTTTGTAAAACTCATGCCGGCACGGGTTTCCGAACTTTTATTTTCAAAGACCTCCACTGCCACCCGGGTTACATCCTCATTAATGTAACCGCCACCTTCAAAATGATAGCCACAAGAGGTAACCAGGGCAATCAATCCAGCCATAATAAAAAATCTACTTAATTTCATCTTACACCACTATGTTGACAAGGGTTTGTTTTTTCCGGATCACAATGATCTTTTTCAACTCTTTTTCCTGTAAATATTTTTTTATTTTTTCATCGGCCAGGGCTGTTTCCTTGATCCCGGCCTCATCCACATCAGCCCCAATGGTAAATTTTGCCCGAAGCTTTCCATTCACCTGCACCACGACCAGCACCTCGTCGGTCTTAAGGGAATCATCCCGATAGGTTGGCCAGGAATGCTCCAGAATCGACCCCTTGTTCCCCATTTTCTCAAACAATTCTTCACTAAAATGGGGAATTATGGGACTTAATAACAATAAAATATTTTCAACACAGAAAAGAAGAACCGATTTCATCTCCTTGTCTGCCTTGTCAATATCCTTGGTGTACATGGTGTTGACAAGCTCCATAACAGCGGAAATAGCTGTATTGAAATGAAAACTTTTGTCTATGTCATCTGTAACTTTTTTAATGGTCTGGTTGGCTTTAATATACAGCTCTTTTGCATCCTGTAATTTAAGGTCAGATGCGGCCCCATTAAATGACTCAACTGATTTAGTGTCGATCTTGTCCATACATTCAATGGCAAGGCGCCAGACTCTGTTGACAAACCGGTTACTGCCCTCCACCCCGTCTTCGCTCCATTCAAGGTCCCGTTCGGGCGGTGCTGCAAAAAGACAAAAAAGCCTGGTAACATCTGCCCCGTATTTTTCAAGAAGCTCATTGGGATCAACCACATTTTTCTTGGATTTGGACATCTTGATCACACGCCCGACCTCAACCTCACTGCCGCAACGGGTACAGGCAAGGGTATCATCCCCTTGTTTTTTAGCCTCTTCAGGAAACAAAAAGCCATGTTCAGGACAGGTCATTGTTTCCTTGCAAACCATCCCCTGGGTTAGCAACCGGGTAAAAGGTTCTTTAAAATCTATCAAGCCAAGGGTGTTAAGAACCCGCATAAAATATCTGGAATACAAAAGATGAAGCACTGCATGCTCCACCCCGCCGATATATTGATCCACCGGTGCCCAGTATTTAACTGCCGCAGGATCAAACATCCCGCCTTCGTACCGGGGGGAACAATACCGCAGATAATACCAGGAAGATTCCACAAAGGTATCCATGGTATCAGTATCCCGTTTGGCATCCTTTCTGCCGCAGGCAGGACAGGTCACCTTTGAAAAATAATCCAGGGAGGGAAGGGGAGATCCCCCCTTTGCCAATAGGTTGGCTTCTTCGGGAAGCCGTATGGGAAGTTCTTCTTGAGGAACAGGAACCACGCCGCATGACGGACAGTGAATCACGGGGATGGGCGTTCCCCAATACCGTTGTCTGGATATCCCCCAATCCCTGAGCCGGTAGGAGATGGCCTTTTTCCCACGGCCCTCCTTTTCCAGCCAGTCGGTCATAACCTCCATGGCCTCTTTACTGTCCATGCCGTTGAATTGACCTGAATTCACCATCACACCCGCACCGGTATAGGCTTCTGTCATGGTGGAAGAATCCAGTTCCTCGCCTTCTGGCTGAACCACCACCCGGATATCAAGAGAGTATTTGCGGGCAAAATCAAAATCCCTCTGGTCCCCGGCAGGCACCGACATAATGGCACCGGTTCCATATCCCATCAATACAAAATTAGCCGTATAGATGGGAATTTTCTTTCCGGTGGCAGGATTGATACAATGGGCTCCTGTAAACACCCCTTCCTTTTCATATTTTTCAATACCGTCGGCAGACCGCTCCTGACTTGCAACCTTTTTAACAAAGGCGTCCACCCCCGCCTCCTGATCAGTTCCCCGGGACAGGGTTTCCACCAGGGGATGTTCCGGTGCCAGACACATGAAAGTAGCCCCAAACACCGTATCCGGCCTCGTGGTAAAAACCTCAAGTTCCTGGTCACTGCCCTCAATTTGAAATTTTAGTTCAGACCCTATGCTTTTTCCGATCCAGTTTTTCTGCATGGTTGTAACCTTGTCCGGCCACCCGGGCAATTGGTCACAATGAACCAGCAGATCTTCGGCATAATCGGTAATCCTGAAAAACCACTGCCAGAGCTTTTTTTGCTGAACCACCTGGGAACATCGCCAGCATTTGTCCTGCTCCACCTGCTCGTTGGCAAGAACAGTCTGACATTTTTCACACCAGTTGACAAATGATTCCTTGCGGTAGACCATGCCCTTTTCCAGCATTTTCAAAAACAGCCATTGCTCCCATTTATAATACTCCGGCCTGCAGGTGGCAATTTCACGGTCCCAGTCATAGGAAAATCCCATTTTTTTAAGCTGGGCCCTCATGGCGCTGATATTTTCATAGGTCCAGGCTGCCGGGTGGGTATTGTTATCAATGGCGGCATTTTCCGCCGGCATACCAAAGGCGTCCCACCCCATGGGGTGGATGACGTTAAATCCCTTCATTCTTTTATACCGTACCACCACATCGCCTATGGTATAGTTTCGAACATGGCCGATATGAATTTTTCCCGAAGGATAGGGAAACATTTCCAATAGATAGTATTTTTCCTTTGACGGATCTTCAACAACCTTAAAAAGTTCGTTTTTGTTCCAATATTCCTGCCATTTGGGCTCAACAGCACCAGGATTGTACCGCTCCTCCATTATTCTTATACCTCCGAAAGCATGTTCTATTGATATCATTGATTTTGTTGCGTAAATCCTAATAAATGCCACAACCCGGGCCAAATAGCAAGGTAGAACTCACCCATTCATCTCATTTATTCCAGTCTAAATTATGCTCAATGTTCTTAATGCACAAATTAACAAACCAACAGGGTTTGTAATTTAATGCCAAAGTAAATTTTACTAATATTTTCTCTCTCCACACTCCTTATCTGGGAATTAGTCCTGATTGCAGCATTCTTTACTTGACCCGAAAACCCTTTCAGTGCAAATTATAAATATAATCAAACCAACAAAAAAACAGGGGGATGGGCCATGGAATCTTTTCAATGGAATCAAAATTTTGAGACCGGTATTCCCCAGATAGATAAACAGCACAGGCATCTGGTTGATATCATAAACAAACTAGGAAATATGATTCTCAAAAGCAGACCAACCCTTGAAGATATCAAAACCATATTTGAAGAATTAATTCAATATACCCAATACCATTTCAGGGACGAAGAAGATCTGATGTCAAGCCTGAACCTTGATTTACGACACACAAAACAACACAAGAAAGAACATTCCCAGTTCCTAATGGAAGTATCACTTATGAAGTCAGGTATAACTGTGGAAGACGAATTAGCCTCCCATACTTTGCTAAAATTTCTAAGCGCCTGGCTTGCCTATCATATCCTGGGAGTGGACCAGAATCTAGCCGGACAGATAAAAGCAATTGAATCCGGCATTCTACCCCCAACCGCTTATGCGGAAGAAGAAAAAAAGGAACACCTTGCAACAGACCCGTTGCTGGAAGCCTTAAATCTATTGTTTACCCAGGTTTCAAACAGGAACCGCAAATTAGTACGACTCAACCAAAGCCTTGAAGCCAAGGTGACAGAACGGACAAAAGAGTTGTCTGCAGCCAACATCAGATTAGAAGAACTGGCGTTAACAGATCCCCTTACAAGCCTGCCTAACCGTCGTCATGCCATGGGGAGTCTCAAACAGATATGGAAAGAATCCGTTGATGCAGGCACAAATTTATCCTGTATGATGATTGATGTCGATGGATTCAAACAAGTCAATGACACCCACGGCCACGATGTCGGTGATCAAGTTTTGATAGAATTGTCAAAACGATTGAAGCATAGTCTGCGCAATGATGATATTGTCTGTCGCCTGGGAGGAGATGAATTTTTCGTTATCTGCCCCAACACCCCGCAAAAAGGGGCACTGCACCTGGCAGAACTCATTCGCAAGGAAATTAACTCTCCTAGTATCTCCACCAGAGACATCCAGTGGAGAGCCAGTATCAGTATTGGAGTTTCAACCCGATCCACAAAAACCAGTTCCATGGAAGAGTTGATCAAAGCAGCCGACAAAAAAGTTTATGAAGCAAAAGCCTCGGGAAAAAACTGTATAAAATTTTCAAACCCGCTTCCCTAAGGCCTCCCTGATTTTAGCGTTTGCATCATTAGAACTGGAGTGATAAAATACTTGCCATTATAAAAAAACCAAAAGGTAAAATATGAAAATAAAATACAATGCTCCTGTCATTCTCACCTATACCATTATTACTATTTGCGTACTTGTCCTCTGCTCCAGGGCAACCATGGTAGCCTATTTTACCTCTCCTTCTCTTTTGGCATTTTCAACCCCCAATTTTTATGCAAGACTATTATCTTATATCGCAGGCCATGGAGACTGGGCGCATCTTTCGGGAAATATCACCATCATACTTCTTGTTGGTCCTCTACTGGAAGAAAAATACGGATCAGGCAAATTATTTGAAATGATTGTTGTTACGGCAGTAATCACCGGACTCTTTAATGCCTTTTTCTTCTCCAACTCCCTTATGGGTGGCAGCGGAATTGCTTTTATGCTGATTCTTCTAAGCTCTTTTTCAAATATCCGGTCCGGTCAGATCCCCCTGACATTCATTTTGATTGCCCTAATCTTTATCGGCAGTGAAGTGATCTCCATTTTAAAAATTGATCAAATTTCTCAATTCAGCCACCTTGCCGGTGGGGGTGTAGGAGCTGGCTACGGATTTTTACGTGGAGGAAGAAGATAAGCTTGCAGTTACAGAAGATACCGGCAAATGAAACCATAACATTGAAACCCTCCTGGCTATTTCCATATCAGCAATTAAGGATTTACAATAACTGACAGGGCCTTTACTGCCTTGAGTGTTAAATCTTACCTTTTTTGGCTTTCTTGTCTTTGCGCTTTTCTTTTAAAGTTTTTTCTGATTTTTTCTTAACACTTTTTTGAGTATCTCTACCTTTAGCCATGGATTTCCCCTTTATTTATTTTGATATCTTGTGATTTATTCAAAAAAAGCTAATAAAGTCATTAAAAATTAAAGCCTATGATATAAACTTCAAATACTTCCCAATTATTGAGATTTGAGTACTATCAATCGAGCTCCCATCTAATCACCTTTTAGTTAATGTGCTATACTTAGCTTGATAATATCCCGCAGTATATAATTGTCAATACAAAAGTATAAACGATGAGTACATAAAACCATTTACCAGAAAATTTTGGTGTTCGAAGTGATGACAGATTTAGCCCGGCCATGGTTACAAACATCGTATATAGTATAATTGAAAAAACAGCTGGAGCAAAAAAGGATTCAAACAAAAAAACAAAAGCAAAAACAATAACATTGTTGTCCAGCGCAAGCCCTTTATAGGTCGTACTGTCAACAAGACCGAAAAGATTGAAATAGCTCAAACGGATCGCACTTGTGGCAACAATAACAAAGGCACCTGGCAAAAACCATCCACTGAAATGTCCATAGCTTAAAAGAAAAACAGCTGGACAGATTCCAAAGCTTACCATATCAATCAATGAATCCAATTGTGCTCCGAAATCTTTTTGTTCGTCTGTTCTGCCCTTGATTTTTCTGGCAATAATACCATCGCCCCAATCAAAAAGGACTGCCCATATCATTCCGATAACAGCTGCAGGAAATTTTCCTAATATTGCAAAATAGACTCCCAGCAGCGCACATAAAAGCCCTGCAAGAGAACAGAGATTGGGAAGATCTTTAGCAAACCAGAGCATCCCGATCTGGTGTGACGGTTTCGATTGTGATGTGCTCATCCATTCCTCACTATTAATTATCAACCCCTAAAACCAATCCCATCGCCTTAACCAGGTTTGTATTTTCTTCCTTGGTACGGGCGGCAATACGGATATATCGGTCAGCATCGGGCATGGTTTTACCCTGACAGTGTTTGATGTAAATATTATGCTCAATAAATAGTCTTTTAGTTAGCTCAGGTGCACTTGGTCCTATATCCTGTAACCGGCAAAAAATAAAGTTAGCATCTGGTTTATACACAGTGAGCCCGGAAAAATTCTTCAAATCTGTATAAAGCTTATCTCGGTCTTTTTTTACCTGATTGCAGCTTTTAATAAAGGCGTCACGATAATCAGGTAAAATTCTTAAAAATTCTTCAGCAAATCCATTGATGTTCCAGATATGGACACCCTGGCGGACTGCTTTTATAAAATTGGAATTTCTTGTCAAAAGATAACCGATTCGAAGACCGCAGATACCGTATGCTTTACTCATGCTTTTAAAAATTACGATATTAGGATATGTCTCTATTTGGTCTTCCATGGATGTCTGACCAAATTTTTGATCCGATTTTTGATCAGGGTCCTGAACAAAATCAATAAAGGATTCATCAATTATTAGCAGGCAGTCATGATCAGCCAGTTTTTTTGCCAGGCGTATCAAATCGGATTTGGGAACAGCCATGGCAGTTGGATTGTTCGGTGTGACCACAACCGCAACATCTGCATGGGTTTCAATGA
>DAOWDR010000257.1 GCA_030638935.1 Desulfobacteraceae bacterium
AAGGTCAGCAAGACCGGGTGCCCCAGGGTTTAGAATCAGGACCGGGAAAATGAGGAAAAGGGCGGCAAATAGGTTCTGATAAAATGCCACGGCAATTGGATCCGAGACCATTGCATTTCTCCGGTTGACCAGGGTCAGAACGGCAAAGGTCAGGCCGGACAGGATGCCGTAAAACCCGCCCAGGGTGACATTATTGGATAGATCCACATCCGGGATGACCAGAAGGATTCCGGCAAATACAGCCAGGGCTGTGGCGATATCCCGTTTTTTTAAGGGTTCCTTAAAGAAAAAGGGTTCCATAAAGGTCACAAAGAGGGGAAAGCTGGAAAAGGTGACAAGCCCCACAGCCACAGAGGATATCTGTATGGCCAGAAAAAAGGTTACCCAGTGACAGGCCAGTAAAATTCCCTGGAGAATCAAAAAGATAAAAGATGTCCTGTCAAAGCCACCAAGGCTGGTGCGGGAGAACATCTTTGCATATACAAATAAGCTTATGGCTGCAAAAAAAGTCCGGCCCAATACAATGATAAACGGGCTGCAGGACAAAAATTTGCCAAAGAGTCCTGCAAACCCGAACAAGAATACAGCCAGATGGATTTTGACCATTTGTCTATCAGCGCGTCAGCTGCCTGTATTTAATCCGCATGGGCTGGTCAGCTTTTATTCCCAGCCGTTTTTTCCTGTCCTTTTCATAATCTGAATAGGAACCTTCAAAAAACAGGGTCTGGCTGTCGCCTTCAAAGGCCAGAATATGGGTGGCAATCCTGTCTAAAAACCAGCGATCATGGCTGATAATCACGGCGCATCCTGCAAAGTTTTCCAGGGCCTCTTCCAGGGCCCGCATGGTATTAACATCCAGGTCATTGGTGGGCTCATCCAACAGGATCAGATTGGCTTCTTCCTGGAGCATGGTGGCCAGATGAACCCGGTTTCTTTCACCGCCGGAAATATCTTTAACTTTTTTTTGCTGGTCAGATCCGGAAAAGTTAAATTTTCCCACATAGGCCCGGGAATTCATCTCCCTGCCGCCAACCAGCATTTTGTCGCTGCCCTTGGAAATCACCTCATAAATGGTTTTTTCCGGATCAAGGCTGTCCCGTTCCTGGTCCACATAGGCTATTTTTACGCTCTGGCCCAGCTCTATTTTGCCTGCATCCGGCTTTTGATTTCCCGTGATCATCTGGAACAGGGTGGTTTTGCCAGCCCCGTTGGGACCCACCACGCCGATGATGGCGCCGGGGGGAATAACAAAATTCATGTCATCCACCAGAAGCTTGTCATCAAAGGCTTTGGAAATATGGTCGGCCACAATGACCTTTGCCCCCAGCCTGGGTCCCGGGGGAATAAAAATTTCCATGGCCTGCTCCTGATCGTTTACATCTTTTTGGAGCAGTTCGTCATAGGCTTTGATTCTGGCCTTTGATTTGGACCGCCTGCCCTTGGGAGACATTTTGATCCATTCCAATTCCCGCTGAAGTGTCTGCTGACGTTTGGATTCGGTTTTTTGCTCAGTGGCCAGCCGCCGTTGTTTTTGTTCCAGCCAGGAAGAATAGTTTCCCTTCCAGGGAATCCCCTCCCCACGGTCCAATTCAAGTATCCAGCCTGCCACATTGTCCAGGAAATACCTATCATGGGTCACGGCGATGACAGTACCTTCAAACCGGCTTAAATGCTGTTCCAACCAGGAAACAGATTCCGCATCCAAATGGTTGGTGGGCTCATCTAAAAGCAGGATGTCCGGCTTGGCAAGCAGCAGCCGGCACAGGGCTACCCGTCTTTTTTCACCACCGGATATCACATTCACCCGGGTATCGCCCGGCGGGCAGCGCAGGGCATCCATGGCCATCTGGAGCTGGGAATCTAAGTCCCAGGCATCCATGTGATCCAGTTTGTCCTGGATTTTCCCCTGCCTTTCAATGAGTTTTTCCATCTCGTCATCGGACATGGGATTGGCAAATGCTTCTGAAATCTTTTCATATTCGTTTAAGAGGTCCACGGTCTCCTGTACCCCTTCTTCCACAATTTCTTTGACGGTTTTATTATTATCCACCAGGGGTTCCTGTTCCAGATACCCCACTGTAAACCCCTTGGATAATATGGTTTCACCGGCAAACTCCTTGTCAATTCCGGCCAGAATTTTTAAAAGAGAACTTTTACCCGAACCGTTAAGACCCAGGACCCCGATTTTTGCCCCATAAAAATAAGAAAGGGAGATATCCTTTAATACCTGGCGCTTGCCATGGAATTTGGCCACATTCATCATGGTATAGATTACTTTTTTCGTATCTTCAGACATGTTTATACTCCTTGGTCCACTGCAATACATTCAATTTCAACCAGGGCATCCTTGGGCAGTCTGCCTACTTCAAAGGCGGATCTGGCCGGCTTGTGACCTTCTAAAACCGCCTCATAGACCTTGTTCATGCCGGCAAAATTTTCCATGGTGGAAAGAAAAACAGTGGCCTTTATGATCTTGTCAAGGCTTGAGCCAGCCGCTTCCAGGACAGCTTTGACATTTTTCATGACCTGTTCTGTCTGGGCTTCAATTGTGTTGCCCGTAATTTCCATGGTGGAAGGATCAAGGGGGATCTGACCTGAGCAAAAAATTGTACCGTTGTGGCTGATGGCGTGGCTATATGGGCCGATGGCTGCCGGTGCCTTTTCGGCTATTATGATTTTCATGGTATTCTCCTTAAATTTCATAGTATATTTTTTAATTATTTTTTAAATACAGCTTTAATTGTACAGGGTGACGATGGGTTCTTTTAATATCAATTCAATGGCTTGTTTGGCTGTATTTGCAATCTCAGGAAATGTGTCGTCTAGTTTGGCGATCTGCCTCAAATTTTCAGCCGTTCTCAGGATCAGCCGGGCAAAATCACCCTCGGCAAAAACAGATCCCACCATTAAATCATCCCAGGCCTCGCCATGGGCCCAGGCATAGAGGAGGGCGGCCGGCTGGATATAGAGATTGGGGGCGGGGAAACCCTTTTTCAGCAGTTTAATGGCAAAGGGTTTCAGGCCGTAGCGCAGTTCTAAAAAAACTTCCTTGAGGCGCTTTGGAAGAGCAGTCTGGTGCAGGGGATCATCGGGGAACTCTTTCTCATTGACAAAGGTCCCGATTATGGATGCAAGAAGTGCCGGGTCTGTAATGGGCAGCAGGTCCTGGCGTATGCTCTGGGCCACAAGCAAAGGGGAATCTATTCTCAGCTTTGATGCCCATAATCCGTCTTCGGTGAGGGCTCCCCTTTGAGTGACATAGTTCTCCCGGTTAAGAAATTCCAGGTGCCTCTGGAAATCCAGCCACAGATGTTCCAGGTCATGGCCAAATCGTTTTCTGGCAATTTCCCCGCCTTTTTTCCCGGATGCAAGAAGATAGGAGGCAAAAGATTTGTCCAAAAGTGTCCGGATTTCATTGGGCGTATGGGAGAGCAGCAGGTTCAAAACCATGGAAAAATCTATTTTTATCTGACTGTCCACATCCAGGGGCGGGGCATCGATAAGTCTTGCAACATATTTTAAATTCATGAATCTGCCAGGCAGCAGCAAGCCGAACCCCACATTGTCCATGCCCCTTCTGCCGGCCCGCCCTGCCATTTGCTGAAATTCGCTGGGGGTCAGGGACATGAAGTCCACCCCGTTGAACCGGTCCGAGTTTAACACCACAACAGACCTGGCCGGGAAATTAACCCCGGCCGCCACAGTGGAAGTGGCAAACATGGCATTTAAAAGGCCTTTTGACATCAGGGTTTCCACCACCACCTTCCAGGCTGGTAAATGTCCGC
>DAOWDR010000157.1 GCA_030638935.1 Desulfobacteraceae bacterium
GACAAAACCTTTAACAGAGAATAGGCATCTGTGAGGGAAGTGGGTTCCGGGGTGGCAACCAGGATCATTTCATGGGAGGCACGACAAAAGGACAGAACCTGGGAGGAGATTCCGGCCGAGGTATCCAGAATAAAATAATCGTAGGCCGATAATTCTAAAAAAGAATCAATGAGTCTTTTGGACTCCACCGGTGTCATGTCAGCAATCTTTTCAACCCCGGAGCTGCCGGGAATGATATCAATTCCCTGAAAATTTTTGATTATGATATCCCCAAGGGAATATTCCCCGCTGATGACGTCGGCCAGCCCGTGCTCGGGAAACAGGCCGGTAAGGATATTAACATTGGCAAGTCCCAGGTCGGCATCAAAGAGACAGACCCGGTGGCCGGCGGCTGCCAGGGCCAGGGACAGATTCAGGCTGATACTGGTTTTACCCACCCCGCCTTTACCGCTTGCAATTGTGATGATCTTTGCCATAATTATTCTACCTGCTTTTTGGGCAGTGCCATGATCCGCAACTGCTTTTGATCATTCTTCAGTGAAAACTCAATGGACTTGCAATGATATTCCCGGGCTATTTTTCCATGGTGTTCCCTTAGAAAGGCCTGAAACATCCCGGCCCTGTTCCCTTTTTCCGGACACCCGATAAGGCTTCTTACCAATTCATAGCGTTTGTATAATGATAGAATGGTTGACCTTTCCCTTGCAGGTTCGGTGATGGTGACACAAAATTTTAACAGCAGGGACAGGTCAACGGATTTTTTTGCTGTGTTTCCCGGAACCCAGTCATCTTCATAGAGCATTTTATAAAACCAGGTAAACCCGGAAAAGGGTATAAACACTGTTTTAAACCGATACTGGGGAAACTGGTTGTTCAGCTCCCGGATAAAGATAAGATTCTGGGGATCTGCAATGCCGCACAAAAGAGTATTACCTTTAAGAATCAGGGGAATTACCTTATGTTCCCTGGCCTGGGTTTTCTTTATTATAAAAGAAAGTTTTGCTCTGATACTCTTGTCAAAGACAATATCACTGATGGATCTAAAAGGAATGTAAAACAGATCAAAAACGATCTGCTGCAGCATAGTTTTGGTAATAATCCGATCCTCAAGTAAAAGGCTCATAAACGGAATATTTAACTCAATGGACCTGGCCTGGGTCTTTTCAACCACAGCCTGGGGCACCAGCTTTTTTTGGATCAGAAAATCCTGAATGGTTATTAGTTTACCATGTTTTGCCAAAATACAATAATTGTCCGTGGGGGTGATAAGATTCAAATCGCAGAGGATCATACCAAACAACCGGCTTTTGTTCCGGCCCAGGGATGCCCGGCTTTTTTCCTGGATGGCAAGCACCTGTTCTATATCCGCCTGGTGCACCAGTCCCTCATCCACCAGCACCTCTCCTGTTTTTTGACTGGTTTGCCCCTTGGTGTTGGTTTTCTTATAATTCATGATGGTTGCCGGTTGGGGGTTATCGGCAGGTAAACCGAAAAACAGGTACCCCTGCCATAATTGTTGTCACAGCTGATCCTGCCGTTGAGTTCCTTGACAATGGAACGGACTATTGCCAGGCCCAGGCCTGAATTTTTTCCCTTTTTTGAACTATTATAGGGCTCAAATAATTTTTCCATTATATCCGGGTTAATACCTGGCCCATTGTCCTGGATACGGATTTCAATGCTGCCGGGCAGTCTTTTTTTCTCGTCAATCAATATTTTGTCCGACCCTGGCAAAAGCCGTGTCCGGATATCAATTTTGCCGCCGTTTCCCATGGCCTCAGCTGCATTTTTAACCAAGTTGATAATTACCTGCTTCAACCCGTTTATATCGGTTTTAATTTTTGGAATCCCGGGATCTATAGTAATACCGGCTTGAATCTGCCGGGGTAAAAGAATTGATTTTTTTAAAATTTCAAGAATACCAGTGCAGAGCCGGTTGATATCAATGAACTCAAAGCCGCCGATCTTTGGTTTTGAAAAACTCGATAATCCTTCAAGTAAAACAGAGACCCGGCTAATCTCTTCTCCAACAACGGATAATTCATCCTGGGCCGGATGTTTGTCCGGCAATTTCAGGCTCAGGGTTTCCAGATAACTTTTAATGATGGCAATGGGGTTGTTTATTTCATGGATCACTTTATCGGTCAGGGTGGCATAGGCTTCCATCTTTTTTTCATTCACATCACTGGCATATGCCTGGTGGAACCCAATATTCTGAAGGCACATTCCTGTCTGCTTGGAAAAAAGCTTTAAAAGCCCCCTGTTACGGTTCATATTTTTTGCAAGATCCCGGTCAACCCCCAGGACCATAACCCCCATTCCCGTTCCCCTGGAAGCAATTGGAATCAAGTACATCCCCCCTGTTTCCAATAGGCGAATAATACGGGTATCTGAAATCGCTGATTCCATATCCCTTGACGATTGAAATTTGGTCTGGATGGTGCCTGATTTCATGGATTTCACAAGAAGGCTTGCATGGTTGGACATGGGAAGTGCTATACGCCTGACGATCTTATAATTTTTATCTTCACGGCTACAGTCTCCGGTCAGCATCTTTTTTTCCCCATCCAAAAGGAAAAAAAAGACCCGGGGCACATTAAACACAATTTTCAACCCCTTTTGGACAATATCCAGTACAGATGGTATATCCTTTGCGTTCAACAGGTTTTGGAGGGTGCCGTAAAACAGGGACAGGTCCTTTATCTCCAGGGCAATGTCCTGTTCAACCTTCTTGTCCCGGTCTTCCCGGATTCTGATACCCAGGCTTTTGGCCATGCGGGAAACCTCTTCCTCGGCCTCTGCTGCAATCTGTCCCACCCGGATTTCCGGAATATTTGTAAGGGGCAAAAGCTTCGGGATCTCTTCCATGGGGTCAGAGCCGGAAAGAATATTGGCCATATAAATGGTTTTTATATAGGATACTTCTTCTCTGATCTTTTCAACGGGCTCATTGATAAATAATACAGCATCAGAGTTCAGGGGATTGAGGTTCCAGTGACTGAAAAGCAGGGCAGAGATCTGGGGAGCATCCGCACCAAAAAGATCCATCTCCCCTGTGATCATATCCTTTTCAGAGACAGCTGTATCTAATATGGTCTGATATTCCCTTGGAAAGGTCTGCATTAGAATCAACCGACCGATGTCATGGAGGAGTCCTCCCAGGAAAAATTCATCTGGATCGGAAAAATTATTTTCCCTGGCGATTTCCCTGGCAATCACACCGCATTTATAAGAATGATACCAGAACCGTGTAATATCAAAATCGGGCAGTTTTTTAGACAAACTGAAAAAATGCATGGCAGAAGAACTGATGGCAATGTTTCTGATGGTATCCAGCCCCAAATAGACCACGGCTGTTTTGATATTGTTGACTTCCTTGGGTAAATTCACAAAGGGCGAACCAATAATCTGGAGCAATTTTGATGTCAAAGAAGGATCTGTGGAAATGATATCGGTCAAATCTTCGATATTTGCTCTGTCATTGCCACAGGCCTTAACAAGCTTAAGCATCACCTGGGGAAGCTGGGGAAGGTGATTGGACTGCTTTATTTTTTCAAAAACGTTTTTTGGCGCCATTACCCAACACTATTATAAGCTGGTTAAAAAAATCAACTGGTTCTCCGCAATGGTCAAGTGTAATTAGTTGTATAGTTATTTTACGTATAGAAATCAACTCTTTTGGAAAATTATTAATATAATTCGCAAATCATAGGACTTTAAAGGAGTAACTTGATATAATATGGAGAGCAATTAAATAAATCTCAATCTTAAGGATACCTGCCATGTTTACCAGAAACGATCTTCTGGATATTGCCATAAAAATGGAAGAAAACGGAAAAGCCGTGTATGACCGGGCCATGGGCGAAACAAAAAACAAAGAATTAAAAGCATTGCTCCAGTGGATGGCCCAGGAGGAAGATTGCCACCAAAAATGGTTTTTACAGCAAAAAGAGACAAAGGACCAGGACACGGAAGCAAATGATTTTGCTGCAATGCTGCCCGATGTTCTCCAGGAAATGATGGGAGAAAAAAGCCTTTCTCTGGATGATGTGGATTTTTCAAAAATCACCAGCACCACCCAAATGCTGGAAACCTTTATTGAGTTTGAAAAGGATACCATCCTTTTTTACGAATTTTTAGAAACTTTTATCCAGGGCAAAAAAACCATCGACGGCCTGAAAAAGATCATCAGGGAAGAGAAAGACCATGTAAATAAACTCAATGAAATGATCCATGTTGAAAAGCAATCCATTCCGGAAAAAAATCTTTAAACCTGGAACGCCTATTTTTCCCCGGGCTAAAAATTTTATTTTCTTTCCTGGCTGTTATTATATAAATCAATGACTATATTGTTAGGAACGACTAACAAATTTGGTCCCTGACTCTTTTGAGCCTGCCGTTATAAACGAATCAAAGGGGATGCCATGACACCCAATAGAACCACCCTGGAAAACTTAACCTTCGACAATCGGTTTACCAGAAAACTGCCCTGTGATCCTAACACTGCCAACACCCGGCACCAGGTGACCAATGCCTGCTATTCCCGGGTGAACCCAACCCCGGCCAAAGCCCCCGGGCTTGTTGCCTTTTCCCGGGAGGCTGCCCATCTGCTGGACCTGGAAGAAAAGGCTTGTCAATCGGACCTGTTTACCCGGGTTTTTACCGGGAACCAGGCTTTGGTTGATATGGACCCCTTTGCCATGTGCTACGGCGGGCATCAATTCGGAAGCTGGGCAGGACAACTGGGAGACGGACGGGCCATCAACCTGGGAGAAATTATCAACCACCACAATAAACGATGGATCCTGCAATTGAAAGGGGCCGGTCCCACCCCCTACTCCAGAACCGCCGACGGCCTGGCCGTGCTCCGTTCCTCCATCCGGGAGTTTTTATGCAGTGAGGCCATGTTCCACCTTGGCGTCCCCACCACCCGGGCCTTGAGCCTGACCCTGACAGGGGAGCAGGTGGAGCGGGATATGCTTTATGACGGCCGCCCCAAAATGGAACCAGGAGCTGTGGTCTGCAGGCTCTCCCCCTCTTTTACCCGGTTCGGCAATTTTCAAATTCTGGCGGCCCGGCAGGAAAATACACTTTTAAAGTCTCTCATGGATTACACAATTGAAACGGATTTCTCCCTTCCGGGACCTTTGTCCCAGACCTCATATGAACTCTGGTTCAGGGAGGTCTGTGAAAAAACCATGGACATGATTATTCACTGGATGCGGGTGGGTTTTGTCCACGGGGTGATGAATACGGATAATATGTCCATCCTAGGCCTGACCATGGATTATGGACCCTATGGCTGGCTGGAAGATTATAATCCCGGCTGGACTCCCAACACAACAGATGCAGGCCGCCGCTATAGTTTTAAAAACCAACCCCAGATAGCCCTTTGGAACCTGGGTCAGCTTGCCAATGCAATTCTTCCAGTGGTAAAGAACCCGGAACCACTCCAGGAAGCCCTGGATGATGCCATAAAATACTTCCGCCAGGGCCAGGATGACATGATGGCCAAAAAACTGGGATTTCAACGCTTTGAGCCGGAGACGGACAGGTCTCTCACCACAGGACTGCTCAGCCTCCTTGAATCCACAGAAATAGATTACACCCTTTTTTTCAGGGGGCTTTCCCATTTGGATATTACCAAAGAACCAATGGAAAACCAGATCCCTCCTTTTATCAAAAAAGCCTATTATGCCCCGGATCAGGTCACCCCGGCCCATTCAAACCGATTAAACGCCTGGATAGCGCTCTATGGAAAAAGACTGACCCGGGACCGGATTTCCCATGAAACGAAAAAACAGCAAATGGACCGGATAAATCCCAAATATGTGTTGAGAAACTACCTGGTCCAGACAGCCATAGACAATGCAAAAAAAGATTTTTCCCTTGTTTGGGAGTTACTTGATGTGATGCGCAGGCCCTATGATGAACAACCGGACAGGGAAATGTTTGCAGAAAAAAGACCGGAATGGGCCAGGCACAAACCCGGCTGTTCCATGCTGTCCTGCAGTTCCTGACCCAAGATCCTTACCAGATATCCTGATTGGGGGATACCGGAAAAAATTTCCCCGGGCCAAATCATAGGACCGGTATGACCAGACTCAGGATTCCTTGTGAATTGTGAGCTGGGGAAAGGGGATATCCCAATTGTTTTGTGTACAGGCATCCACACACCACCGCTGGATAGCCCTGGAAAGCCTGTTATACAAGGGTGCCATCTCCCCTTTAAAATCTGCAATCACAACCAGGTCCAGGGAGGAAGCCCCTGCCTGGGCAAACTCAACCCTTAGATTTAAAAGGGATTTTTCATATCCCTCCGCTATAATCTGCTCTTTAATATGGGCTGCCAGAATATCCAGAACCCCATGGGTGGACTCTGCCTGGAGGGCATAGGAGATACCAAAAAGAATTTTAAGCCGAAAAGTAACCGACAGATTCAAAGGCGATTGTGCAAGAAAATCCCCTGTC